>DAIERH010000053.1 GCA_027346925.1 Geobacter sp. | reverse complement strand
CCGAAGATCTGTTCGAAATAGGCCAGGCCCCGCAGGATTTGGGCCCGGGCGTCCTCGGGATGACGGAACTGCTCCGTCGGCAACGCCACCCGCGGCATGGCGGTCTGGGCGCTGCGGGTGTCGCACAACAGCGGCAGTATGGGGTGATAATAGGGGGATACGGCCAACTCTACACGCTTCTCGTCATGGAGCCGCTTGTACAGCGGGATGATGGACTGCAACAACTCCTGCTGGGTGGCAAAGAGCAGCCGTTTGTCGGCTTGGGTGAAGTCCTCGCCCTTGGCCACCAGTTCGGCGAAAAACGGGAAATGCCTGCGGGCGGCCTCACCGGTCCAGGCGAGGAAGAACCAGACCTGCAGGTCAAGGAGGTCCTGGTCGCTGAAGTGCCGCACCCGGTCACGGGCGCTGCCCGGTTTTCCTTCGCCGGCCATGTAGAGCAGCTCCAGGTAGCGCCGGGAGGGCTCGATCATCCGTTGGCGGTTGGCCGAGAAGAAGTTCTCCAGCAAAAAGATGCGCTCCTCCTCACCAAGGTCGGCGGGGGCTGCCTTCCCCTTTTCCAGGAACGGATCCACGGCGGTCCCGGCGGCGTAATCCAGCAGCTGTTCGATCAGGGAGGGCACCAGGTTGAAGACCGCCTTGGCTCCGGGCGTGTCCTCAACGATGGCCGGCATGTCGAAGTAATCCTTGATGCCGTGCAGGTAGGTCCACGGGAGCGCATACTCGTTTTTCAGCGGGTCCTTGTAGTACGGCTGGTGCATGTGCCATACGATGACCACGTCGAGCGGTGTTGTGGGCATGCCGGGCAGGCTCCTTGGTGTTTCAATCGTTTATCCGGTCGCGCAGTTCGTCTATCATGGTTGGGATAACGGGGTCATTCCAACTCCCGCTTCCACCCATCAACCTTTTTCTGATACTCCGCAAGCAGCCTCTGGGCCGCCTTCAGGTCCTTGGCCTCGGCCACGATGTGCACGTAGGGGCTGTACTGGTCGGGCAGCACCAGGACCCACTCGTCGCCGAACTGCACCTTGATGCCGTCGATGAAGCTGGCCTCCTTGTCCAGGCTGTCCTCGCTCATCTTGCGCATGATGCCCCCCTTCATCTCCCAGGGGCAGGAGACGCTGGTCTGGAGGAAGGCACTGGCCGGCGCGGCGGCCAGGCCGCGGGAGAGGGGAGTGCCGCTGGCCGCGGCCAGCTCCATCAGCTTGGCGATGGCGAACATGCCGTCAAAGGCGGCCTGGAAGTTGGAGATGGCGAAACGGCCGTCGGTGGTGCCGGTCAGAATCACTTCCGACGAGTTGGCCGCCTCCAGCATGGCCCGGTCACTGCTCTTGGTGCGGGTCACCGGGCAGCGCTTCTGTCCCGCCATCTGTTCGATGGTGGAGGGGGCCTGCACCGGCACGGCGATGGTTCCCTTCTGGCCGGTCTTCATGAGGAGCGCCACCATCAGGGAGAGCAGCTCGACGCCGCTCTGGATGCGGCCGGTCTCGTCCACCAGGGTGACGGCCTCCGCGGTCGGGTCGAGGCGGAAACCGGCCTGGGCGCCGAGGGAAGTGACGATCTTGGAGAGCTGTTCCTGGGCCGCGTCCCTTTCCTTGACCGGCGTGCCGCGCCCCTCGTCCACGTAGGCGTTCAGGGCGATGACCGAGAAGCCCAGGTCGTTGAGGATCTGAGGCAGGATCTGGCTGGCCGGGGAAAAGCTGAAGTCCACCACCACCGTGCAGGCGGCCTTCCTGAGCATCTCGCGGTCAAGGGCGCGCAGGAACCCCTCGCGGTAGAATTCCGGTACGTTGTTGATATCCACCAGCACCCCTGGCTCGGTATGGTGGGCGCGGCGGAAGTTCTCCTTGAAGAAGATGCGCTCCACGTTCTTGCCCATGTTGCTGGAGAAGTCCAGGCCGTCGCCGTCCAGGAAGACGATCTCCAGCGAGGCCGGGTCATCCTGGGCCTGGCGGAAATGCACCCCCCCCACCTCGCCGAAGGTCTTCAGCTTGTAGCGCACCAGCGGCAGGGTGGTCATCTTCATGTCGCGCACGTTGACCCCGGCCGAGAGCAGGCCGCCGACAAAGCAGCGTTTGAGCATGCGCGAGGAGGGGTTTGAGTCGCGCCCCGCCAGGACGTAGCTCCCCTTGGGGAGCGATGTGCCGTAGGCGCACCCCAGCTTGGCCACGAACTCCGGGGTCAGCTCCACATTGGAGAGCCCCTTGATGATTGCCCCCTCAAAAAGCGCCTTTTTCCACTTTTCGCCCCAGATCAGGTTGGCGGTCACCGTGGCCCCGGCCTCGATCATCTTGCGCGGCCAGATCTTGACATCGCTCTTGATGACCGCCTCGTCGCCGATGGCGGTCTCGTCGGCCACGATGACCCCCTCCTCCAGCACGGCACCCTGGCCGACCCGCACGTTGGCGCAGAGCACACTGTCGCTGATCCTGGCCCCCTTTTTCAGATAGACGTTGTCCCAGATGACGCAACGGGACAGCTTCACCCCCGGCTCAATGGTGCAGTTACGACCGATTACCGAGTCCTTAATATGTGCGCTCGCGAATATCTGGGAGTTGTCGCCAACCACCACGGTCCCCTCCAGACCCGAGGCGTGTTCCAGGTTGACGTCGGCCCCCACGCGCAGATCCTTGCCCACGTAATCCAGCTTGGGTTCGTCGATCTTCAGGTTGACCTTTCCCTTGAAGATGTCGTGGTGGGCCTCGCGGTAGGAATCGGTGTTGCCGATGTCGCGCCAGTACCCCTTGGCAGGGAAACCGAACAGGGGGTCCTTGTTGGCCAGCATCTGGGGGAAGAGATCCTGAGAGAAATCGAAGTTCTCTCCCTCGGGGATGTAGTTGAAGATCTCCGGCTCCAGCACGTAGATGCCGGTGTTGATGGTGTCGGATATGACCTCGCCCCACCCCGGCTTCTCCAGGAACTGGGTGATGCGCCGCTCCTTGTCGGTGATCACGACCCCGAACTGGAGCGGGTCCTTGACCGAGGTCAGGGTGATGGTGGCCATGGCCTTGTTGTCGTTGTGGAAGTCGATGACCTTCTTGAGGTTGAAATCGGTCAAAAGGTCGCCGCTGATCACCAGGAAGCGTTCGTCCAGGTACTTCTCGGCCGCCTTGACCGCGCCGGCCGTGCCCATGTCCTGCAACGGGGTGACGTAGGTGATCTTCACCCCGAAGTCGGCGCCGTCCCGGAAAAAGTTCTTGATCACGAAGGGCTGGTGGTAAAGGAGCATCACCAGGTCGGTGATGTCGTGTTTTTTAAGCAGTTCCACGATGTGCAGCATGATCGGACGGTTGAAGAGCGGGATCATCGGCTTGGGGATGCTGCTGGTGAGCGGCTGGATGCGGGTGCCGAACCCACCGGCCATGATGACGGCTTTCATAGTGGACTCCTTGGGAATGGGAAATGGAAAGGCATCAAAATTCCCTCCCCCCTGGCGGACCCGAAGGGTCTAAAGGGGAGGGGGGAATAAAATCTACAACCCCGTCTTGGCCTTTTGCGCCTTCTTGGCCAGTACCCGGGCGATCTCCTGCTTCAACTCGGACAGGTCGCCCGACTTGACCACGTAGCCGTCCGCCAGCCAGGCCGAGAAGTCGTCCTTGTAGCAGGAAAAGGCCGAACAGAGGATGACCGGCATGTCATGGCGCTCCTTGACCAGCTTTTGCAGCAGATCGATGCCGCTTTCGTTCTTGAGTTTGATGTCCAGCACAGTCAGGTCGAATTGCCCCTCCTGGAGTTTTTCGATCGCCTCGCTCGTGTTGCTGGCCGTGACCACCTCGTACCCCTCATCGGCCAATTCCTCGGAGTAGAGAACACAGATGTTGGCCTCGTCGTCCACTACCAGTATCCTGCTCATGGTTGCTCCTCCTTGCGGGTGGGAAGTATGATCGTGTACAGGAGGCCGCCCTCGGGCAGCGACTCGGCGTTGAGCGGTATCCCCTGTTTGTCCAGCATGGTCTTGCACAAAGCCAGGCCGAGGCCGCCTCCCAGGTCCTGGGTGGAGGAGAACGGTGTCAGCATGGTGTCCAGTTCATCCTGGGAAACGCACCTGCTGCGGTCCTCGATGCGGATGACGATAACGTCGCCTTCAAGGCTGGTGCCGATGCTTATGACGCCCTGCTCCACGGTCCCGTCGATGTCGGACTGCAGGATGGTGCGCAGACAGTAGGCGACCTGCTTGAAGTCAATCCAGGCCGGCGGGAGGTCATGGCCGGCCTCGAACCCGCAGACGCAGCCCCGTGCCCGCTGAGCCTCGGCCGTGTCGCGGATGGCGCTCTCCACCAGGTAGTTGGCATCCCAGAAATCCCGGGTGGGATAGAGGGAGTCGGAGTAGTTGAGGATCTCGTCCAACACCCCTTCCAGCTGGCGCGCCTCGCCGACGATGGATTCGATGAAGTCCCGCTTGGGGTCGCTTTCCGGGGTATTCTTCAGCATGGAGCGGGCGAAACCGCCGATGATCATCAGCGGATTGCGGATGGAATGGGCGATGCTGGAGGTGATCCGTCCCACCAGGGCCATCTTTTCCATGCGCACGATCAGTTCCTGCTGTTCCTTCAGCTTGTTGCTGGCCTCGGTGACCCGGTTGAGTTCCACCTGGAGCCGGTCGTAGAGGGCGGCCCGTTCGATGGCAAAGGCCACCGGAAAGGTAAAGGTCTCCAGGGAACGCATGTCCTCCTCGGTGATGCGGCGGTGGGTGATGCAGTTGTCCGCGATGATGACCCCTACCCTGCGGTTGCGGGAGATGAGCGGCATCAGCAGGAACGTGTCCACCCCCAGCAGGCGGGCGAATTCCGGTTCGATCTCGGGGTGGTGGAAGGCGTCCTCGATCAGCACGGGATGTTTGCCGTCCAGGGCCTTGACCAGGATATGGTCGGTGCGGGAGAGCGGAACCGAGAGCCGCTCCAGGATGTCGTGGAACTTGGCCCGTTCCGCGGAGAGCTTGTTCTTGCGGAAGTTCTGGGCCAGGGTCTGCAGGTCCAGGTCGTTGCTGGCGATCTCGTTCCAGGTCTGGCTGGCCTCCTCGTAGTTGCGCGGGCCGATGGCCAGATACCCCTGCAGGTGGCCGCGCTCCTTGTCGGTCATGAACAGGAAGGCGCGGTTCATGCCGAAGCCCTTGCCGGCCGTGATGGCCGTGAGGGCCACGGAGAGCACCTCCTCCAGGTCGACGGAACTCTGCAGGACCGAACCCAGTTCATGCAGGAAGCGGACCTCGAGGGTCTTGTTGTCCAGGAAACTGACCAGGGACTGGATCTGGGTCTTCTGGCGCCGGTATTCTTCGTGGACCAGGGAAAATACGGGAGACAGGGGATGGCCGCTGTCGCGGAAACGGATCAGGTCGCGCTTGAAGTTGGGGCAATCGCAGCACTTCTCCAGGATACGCCGCCGCTGGGATGCGAGCAGGTCCTCATCACCCTCACGGATGTTCGGACAATCGCCCATGCTAATGACTTCCCTATCCCAGCAGCATTCCCAATCCACGCGGATCCCTCGTCGTCGGCAGCAGTGGTATACAGTATAGCAAAAGAGGTTCGAGGTTCAAGGTTCGGGGTTCAAGGTTTACAGATACTGAACCTCAAACATAGAACCCTAAGCTGCTTATCTCACCTTCCAGGTTGTAGCCTGGGCAGAATCCAGCAGTTGGATCCCCTTGGCCAAGAGCAGGTCGCGGATCTCGTCGCTGCGTTTGAAATCCCTGGCCTTGCGGGCCTCGTTGCGTTCGGCGATCAGCCGCTCGATCTCCTCGGGGGCAATGTCCATCTGGCCGGTCTTGGCGGACTTGATCGCGTCGAGCCAGGCCTGGGGCGAACAGCCGAACAGCCCCAACACCCCGCCCACCTCGGCGAACCGCCCGCGCGCCTTGGCCAGCAGGGCCTGCGCCGCGGCATCCATCTGCTTGATCTCGGCCAGGAAGCGGTTGGCGGCACGCACCGTCTCGAACACCACACCCAGGGCCTGGGCGCTGTTGAAGTCGTCGTCCATGGCCTCGCGGAAGCGCGGGATGAGTTGCTCCGTCTTCTCCCCCAACTCCGCTCCGGCCGATTCGGGGACAACGGACCGGTTGCCGGGAACGGGGTTCCCCGCCAGGGCCTCGTCAATGGCCGCCAGGCAAGCGTAGATCCGCTCCAGTCCGGCCTGGGCCTCGTTCAGGTTCTGGTCGCAGAAGTCGATGGGCGAGCGGTAGTGGGCCGAGAGGATGAAGAAGCGCAGGGTCTCGGGGTCGAATCGCTCCAGCACCTCGCGGATGGTGAAGAAGTTGCCCAGGGACTTGCTCATCTTTTCGCTGTTGATGTTGACGAAGCCGTTGTGCAGCCAGTAGCGCACGAACCGGCAGCCGTTGGCCGCCTCGCTTTGTGCGATCTCGTTCTCGTGGTGGGGGAAGATCAGGTCCTTGCCGCCGCCGTGGATGTCGAAGGTCTCGCCCAGGAAGCGCATGCTCATGGCCGAGCACTCGATGTGCCATCCCGGCCGCCCCTTGCCCCAGGGGGATTCCCACCACGGCTCACCCGGCTTGGAGCCCTTCCACAGGGCGAAGTCCATGGGGTTGCGTTTCTTCTCCCCCACCTCGACCCGGGCCCCGGCCTGCATCTCCTCCAGGTTGCGCTTGGAGAGCTTGAGGTACTCGGGAAAGGTCTCCACGGCATAGTACACGTCGCCGTCGGACTGGTAGGCGTGTCCCTTGGCGATGAGCCGTCCGATCACCTCGATGATGGCGTCGATATGCGCGGTGGCCTTGGGCTCCACCGTGGGCCTGGCCAGCCCCAGGCGCGCCATGTCCTCGTCGAAGGCTTGGATGAAGCGCTCGGTGATGACGCGGTAATCCACCCCCTCCTGGTTGGCGCGGTTGATGATCTTGTCGTCGATGTCGGTGTAGTTGCGCACGTAGGTGACATCGTAGCCTGCGTATTGGAGGTAGCGGTAGATGATGTCGAACACCACGTTGGCCCGGGCATGGCCGATGTGGCAGTAATCGTAGACCGTCACCCCGCAGACGTACATGCCGGCCTTGCCGGCTACCAGCGGGACGAACGGTTCCTTCTCACCCGAGAGGGTATTGTAGACGCGCAATGCCATGTGGTACGGAACTCCTGTAGAAAGTTGCGGTATTGTGCCTGTTTTTGGCCGGGAAGGCAAGGGGGGAAACCTGATCCGTAACGCCGTACTGCCGGAGCGCCTGAAAGAGCCGTGGCCACAACGCCGTCGATATGCGGCAGTTGTCGTATCGGACGGTCCTCCGCAGAAGCGCTCCATGCCGCCGGAAAGCCCGAGGCAGAGGCCTTTCAGGCGTGGAGGCAGGGAGGCGTCGCGGATTCAGGGGAAACGTATCTATCGGCCCCGCAGGTACTCGATCAAGAGCCGCACGCCGACCCCCGTGGCGCCCTTGGGGCAGTAGGGGCGGGCCTTGTCGCTCCAGGCGGTGCCGGCGATGTCCAGGTGGGCCCAGCGGGTTTTACCCACGAACTGCTTCAGGAACCAGCCGGCGGTGATGCTCCCCCCGTCCCGGCTGCCGGCGGCGTTCCTCAGGTCGGCGATGTCGCTCTTCATGGCCTCCCCGTATTCGTCCCACAGCGGCAGTTGCCAGAGACGCTCGCCGCACTCCTCACCGGCCCGCTTCAGGGCATCCACCAGGCGCTGGTCGTTGCCCATCAGGCCGCTGGCCTCATGCCCCAGGGCCACGACGCAGGCGCCGGTCAGGGTGGCCAAGTCGATCATGGCAGCCGGGCGGTACTTCTGGGCGAAGTGCAGGGCGTCGCACAGGATAAGGCGTCCCTCGGCATCGGTGTTGGTGATCTCGATGGTCTGGCCGGACAGGGAGGTGAGCACGTCCCCCGGCTTGTAGGCCTTGCCGTCGGGCATGTTTTCGGCCGTGGGGACGATCCCCACCAGGTTGACCGCCAGCTTCAGCCCGGCCGCCGCCGCCATGGTACCCAGCACCGCCGCCGCACCGGCCATGTCGGTCTTCATCTCCTCCATCCCGGCCCCCGGCTTGATCGAGATGCCGCCGGAGTCGAAGGTGATCCCCTTGCCCACCAGGACCACCGGGCGTCCCTTGGCACCGGCTCCCTTATACTCCAGCACGATGAGGCGCGGCGGCTCGGCAGCCCCCTTGCCCACCCCCACCAGGGCGTTCATCCCCAGCTCTTCCAGCTCGTCCTGCTCGTAGACACGGCACCCCAGCCCATGGCGTCCGGCCAATTCCCGCGCCGTGTCGGCCAGATACCCGGTGGTGACCACGTTACCCGGATGGGAAACCAAGTCGCGGGCCAGGCCGACCCCCCGGCAGAGCGTAACCGCAGCCCCGACCCTGACGCCGGCCTCCTTCCTGTTGCCGCCCTTGGGCAACAGCAGGGTCATCGCCTCGAAGCCGAAGCGCTCGTCCTTGTCCTTGGTCTTGTACTGCTCGAAGGCATAGCTGCCCAGGAGCGTCCCAACGGTGACCGCCTCCGGCGCGGTTTCCAGCCTGCCGGCCAGGTGCAGCGCCGTGGCGAACGAGGCCACCCGCGCCGCCCTTAGCGCCTGTACCGCATTGCCCGCGGCCTGACGCAGGCGCTCGTCATCCAGCTCCGCCTTTTTCCCCAGCCCCACCAGCAGCAGGCGCTCGGCCGGCAGCTTGCCCAGGGTATGGATCAGGCGGGTGCTGTTGGCCTTGCCGCTGAACTCCCGCCCGGCTGTGAGACGGCCCAGACAGCCGTCCAGCGCGGCGTCGCAGGCGGTGAACAGATCGTCTTTCGCGTCCTCGAAGCAGCCGATGACCAGGGCGGGAGAGGCATGTTTAAGCGGGTTGGCGGATATGACGTCGATCTTCATGGGGGTACCTCGTGATGATAGTTTTCAAGTTAAACCTTACCACCCCTGGCCCCTCCTAAAATAGGAGGGGAACTTACAGCACCCCTCCTTAGGCCCTTTGGGTCCTTACAAAGGAGGGGTTGGGGGTGGTTGGGTTTAGTGCCATTTTGATTACAATTATAAAAAACGACCTATTTCAGAAAATCAGCAGGTGCAATACCCCGCGGATCAGCACTCCCGCGACGGTGCCGGCTATGGCCGGACGCACGACCGAGGCGCAGCGGGTGCCTGCCGAAATCAACACGGCAACCCCGACCAGATCGCAGGGGTTGGTGATAAAACCTGCCATGCGGTTCAGTTCCGGGACGGTAATTGCCCCTTCCTTCAGCAGATTGAGGGTGACCCCCATCATGGCGGTGCCGCCGGCCAGGTATTTGGTGGCAAGGGGCAAGACCGCCACCACGGGAAAGCCTATCAGGCGAAACAGGGGTGTCAAGAGGGTCTCGAGCAGGCTAATGGCCCCGGTAAGCTTGAGGATGTTCACCAGGAAGATGGCCAGAACCAGCATGGGAACGGTCGCGAGGATCACCTGCACCGCTTCCTGGCCGCCGAGGATCATCAGGTTGAGCGTCGTGGTCTTGCGGGCCTTTTCCGAAACAGGGACATATTCCGCTGACAGGGGTCTTTCGTCTCCGGCCGAACGGGCAAACACGTAGTAGGTCAGTGCCGCTGCCGCCAGCCCGCCGACGATGGAGGTCATCATGATGACGCCCAGGTTCAGGCCCGCGGCCACCATGGGGAAAACCACGTTGGCCTGTGACAGGGTCATGATCATGGCCAGGGTGGCGGCGATATGCCGCCGGGAGGTGCCGTCCTTCTCCATGATCGTCAGGGTAGCGAGCGGGGCGGCAAAACTGACCAGCAGCATCTGCAGGATGGCAAAGACGCCGGCCCCGGGAATGCCGAACACTCGCAGGGCCGGCTGCAACGCGCGGGCGATCAGGGCCAGAATCCCCCGTGCCTCGATTACCCTCATGATCGCCATCATGATGACCAGCACCGGCAGCAATGTGTACAGGGCGAGATCCAGTCCGGATTTACCGGATTGCAGCATGATCTTTACGAGTTCTTCCAGCACGGTACCTCTCGGATGTATGTAGTGGCTGCCCGCCTGGAGACCCGTCTTTTCCCCGTTCATCTCCCGTTCCAGGCATGGGGCCGGCTAAAGCTACCATCATAGCCTGCAATAATAAAGCGCGTTGTTACATGATGGGTAGTGACACGGGACACCGCGACCCTGGACAAGGATTGGGGGCAAGGGTAACCTGTTTGCACTTTTGCTTGCGCAGCCCCTGCCATTTTCGTACATTAGCGGCCTGATCAATTGATCCATCCCCATTTCCACTCATAAAACCCGGGAGGCACGCATGAAGATTGCTACGTATTGGCACGCAGGAACCCGGCACGTTGGTCGATTGTCCGCCGATGGCAGCACCGTGACCCCATTGGCTTTGGGGGAACGGGTGCGCGACATCGGCGCGCTTGCCCTGGTCGAAAGGATGGCGCTGGGCCTGCCGCTGCCTGAAGCGGCCGGCCCAGCGGTTCCCCTGGCCTCGGTGAGGCTCGACGCACCTTTGCCCCGCCCGCGGCGCAATATTTTTTGCGTCGGCAAGAACTACCATGAGCATGCCCGAGAATTCGCGCAAAGCGGTTTCGATACCAGCATCGCCAAGCCGGGTGACGACATCCCGAGCCATCCCATCATCTTTTCCAAGGTGCCCGAGTCGGTCATTGCGCCGGGCGCTGCCATCCGGATTCCGGCCGGAATATCGGAAGCGATCGACTACGAAGCGGAACTGGCGGTTGTCATCGGCCGGGGCGGCCGCGGCATTCCCGCGGCCCGGGCCATGGAGCACGTGTGGGGGTATACCATCATCAACGACGTGACGGCCCGCGACTGGCAGCAGCGGCACAAGCAATGGCTGCTGGGAAAGTCGTTCGACACGTTCTGCCCCATGGGCCCCTGGCTGGTGACCGCCGATGAACTGAACGGCGCCGATACGGGCGTGCGGTGCTGGATCAACGATGAGTTGCGCCAGGATGCCCGAACCACGGACCTGATCTTCGCTATCCCCACCCTGATCGAAACCATCTCCACCGGCATCACGCTCCATCCCGGCGACCTGATCGCCACCGGCACGCCGGTGGGGGTCGGCATCGGCTTTAAGCCGCCAAGGTATTTGCAGTCCGGCGATCGGGTGAGGATCGAGATCGAGGGCATCGGCGTGCTGGAGAATCCCGTCGAAAGGTCGTGAGATCGGAAGTGGAGCGCCACTCACCCCGTTAGCGGCGGGGGCTGGTTGTCATCCCTTGTCCGAATAATCCCCGGCACAGGCATACAGCACGATGGCCACTGCCAGGCAACCGACCGGGAAGAGGAAGGCGGCGTGGAATGCCTGGGGCGACGCGCCGGTGGCAGAACGGCCGAACATGCCGATAATCAGCCCCATCACCTGCTGGGCCGAGGCCGCCCCCATGAGGACGAAGAAATTGAGCGAAGTCAGGCCCGTGCCCACGATAGCCACCGGGAACATCAACCGGACAATGGGGTAGATCATCACCCCGCTGGCCACCGCCAGGCCGATGACGAAGAACAGGAAACCCAGGAGCGCGTGGGGCAGCGCCTCGGCCGGCCCCAGGAAGAGGCACATGAGGCAGAGCAGCAGCACCTGGCCCGCCAGCAGGGTTTTCTTGTAGGAGCGCAGGACGCGGCGGGCGACGGTGTCGATCACCATGCCGCCGCCGATGAACCCCAGGGAGGTGCACATCAGCATCCTTCCCGTTGCCGCGCGGGAGAGGTGCAGCACCTCCATGAGGTAGGGGCCGCCCCACAGCGCCTGCAAGGCCAGGTAATTGCCGTACCAGGCAAAGGCGATCATCCCCAGCAGCAGGAAGTCGCGGCTGCCGAAGATCGAACCCCAGGCCTCCAGCATGCCGGGAGGAGGGGCTCCCCCATGCGCGTCGTGATCCGTTGCCGGCATCGGCGGCCGGTCCCTCACCATGACATAGACCAGCACCGTCACCAGCACCTGCACGATCCCGATCGCCAGGAACGAGGAGCGCCAGCCGAAGGCGCCCACGGCCAGGGCCAGGGGAGCCGTGGCCGACAGGTTGCCCAGGTTGCCCACCGCCACCATGAAGCCCGATACCCGGCCGAACTCCTGCCTGCCGAACCAATGGCTGAAGATGGTCAAGGTGGCCATGAGCACGCTGGCCGTGCCGGCGCCGATCAGGGCCCGCGCCGTGACGGCCGTGGCGAGAGTCCCGGCCTGGGAGAAGAGGATGCCGCCGATGGAGGTCAGGACGCCGCAGAGGGAGATCACCAGCCTCCCCCCCAGGCGGTCGATCATGGGTCCCAGGGGGATCTGGGCCAGGGCGTAGACGTAGAACAGGATGCCGGCCAGGAACCCCAACTGCTGGGGGGTGAGGGCCA
>DAIERH010000052.1 GCA_027346925.1 Geobacter sp. | reverse complement strand
TGATCCGCAGGCGATTCTCCAGCTTGCGCAGGAACTTGTAGCCCGTGAGCAGCGTCTCGGCGGCCACGGTCGGCACGAGCCCCAGCGTCTGCACCTCCTTCAGGGCCACGATGGTGCTGGTGGTGCGCAGTTCGGGGAAACGGGAACCGTACTTGAGCTGCAGGTACTGGGCCGCAAACTCCACGTCCACCATGCCCCCCCGGCCGGTCTTGATGTTGTAGCTGCCGCCCGTTTCCCTGGCCAGCTCGTGCTCCATGCGCATCCGCAGGCGGTGGATCTCGGCGCGGCCGTCGTCGTCGATGGAGGAGCCGTAGACGGTGTGGCGGATGACGTCGTGCAACTGGCCGGCAAGGACCTCGTCCCCCAGCACCACCCGGGCCTTGGTAAGGGCCTGGCGCTCCCATATCTGGGCCTCCTTGCGGTGGTAGGCAAGGAAGGAATCCAGCGAGGTCACCAGCGGCCCGGCGTTGCCCGAGGGGCGCAGACGGGTGTCGATCTTGTAGACATATCCCTCGCGGGTCTGCAAGGTCAGGATCGAGATGATCTTCTGGGCCAGCTTGGCGAAGTACTCGTGGTTGGAGATCCGCTTCTCGCCGTCGGTCATGCCCTGGCGGTCGTAGACGAAGATGATGTCCAGGTCGGAATGGTAGTTGAGTTCCCCCCCTCCCAGCTTGCCCATGCCGATCACGGCCAGGCTGGCCTCGGCCTGTCTTCCCTCGTAGGGGTAGCGCGGCCGGCCAAAGCGCCGCAATTCCTGCACCCCCAGGCGATAGGCGGCTGCCAGGCAGATCTTACCCAGGTCCGTCAACTGGGCTGCGATCTCGCTCTGGCCCAACCTGCCATGGATATCGTTCATGCCGATGCGGAGGAACTCCTCGTTACGGTAGCGCCGCAGCACGTCAAGCTGCTCCTCGAAATACTCCGCCTGCTCCAGCAACCCGTTCACCTCCAGGGACATCGTCTCCCCGGACTTGACCGTGGAGGCATAGCTGCGGGCCACCATGCTCTCCAGCAGTTCCGGGTGGCTGATCAGGATCTTGGAGAGGAACTCGGACATGCCGAACAGGGATACCAGCAGCTTGAGGGTTTCGCGGTTTTCCGCCAGGAGAGCGTAGTAGGAGGAACGGCTGCCGATGACTAACAGGAAACGTTCCAGGTTGGTCAGAGCCAGGTCTGGATCGGGGGTCCCGAACACCTCCCGCAGCATCAGCGGCGAGATCTGCTCCAGGATGCGGCGGCTGCGGGGGGTGAGATTGGCCTTCTCCGGACCGCGGCGCAGCGACAGCAGGTTTTCGTAGGCCCGGTCCACATCCTCGAAACGCCGTTCGGCCAGCATATCCTTCACCAGGTCCGAGTCCGCCTTGGGGTCGAGGAAGAACAGCACCTCCGGTTCCACATCCTGCTGTGCCTTCTCTTCGCGGGTATGGAACAGGTTGCCGTAGATGGTCGAGACATGGGCGCGATGCTTCTCCAGCACCTGGTGGAAACGCTCCAGGCCATTGGGGCGCAGGAAACCGCAGCGGCGGGCCAGGGCACGAAGTTCGTCCTCCTTGGCGGGGAGGTTGTGGGTCTGGCGTTCCTGCACCACCTGGATGCGGTGTTCGACGGTGCGCAGGAAACGGTAGGCCTCGGCCAGGTGCCGGTGGTCCTCCTCGCTGATCAGGCGGCTGGCCAGCAGGGTGTCCAGCGCCATAAGCGAATTGCGTTCCCGCAGTTTGGGGTTCTTGCCCGCATAGACCAGTTGCAGGGCCTGGATGAAAAACTCGATCTCGCGGATGCCCCCCCGCCCCAGCTTGAGGTTGCTCTCCCGCTCCATGGATCTGGTAAGGGAGGCGTCGATCTTCTGCTTCATGGTCTTCATATCCTCGATCAGGTTGTAGTCGAGGTATTTACGGTACACAAAGGGGTGCAGCATATGCAGCAACCGTTCTCCCAATTCGATGGAACCGGCCACCGGCCTGGCCTTGAGCATGGCGCTGCGTTCCCAGGACTGGCCCCAGGATTCGTAGTAGATCTCTGCCGAACGGAGCGACACCGCCATGTCTCCCGATTTTCCCTCCGGCCTGAGCCCCACGTCCACCCTGAAGACAAAGCCGTCCTCGGTCACCTGGGAGAGGGCCTTGCTGATCATCTCGGCCAGTTTGTTGAAAAAGCCGTGCAGGGAAACGACCCCCTTCACCTCGCCGGCGCCGTTCACGACCCCGCTGGTTTCCCCCTTGTCCGACTCGTAGAAATAGATGATGTCGATGTCCGACGAGAAGTTCAACTCCCGGCCGCCGAGCTTGCCCATGCCGATCACGGTCATCTCCGCCTCGCGCGGGCCGGGTCCGGCCTGCATCATGGGGATGCCGTGCTCCCGTACCAGGCAGCGGCGGCAGACCTCGCAGGCCACCTGCAGGGCAGCGCTCGCCAGGTCGGAGAGTTCGGCGGTGACTTCCTCCAGCGACGCCAGTCCGCCCAGGTCGCGGGCAGCGATACGCAGGACCTCGAAACGCTTGAACTCCCGCAACAGGCGCAGCAAACCGTTGAAATCGGTGTTGTCATCAACCTGCGAACGCAAGATACCCACCATCTCGTCGCCGGAACGGGCCTGGTCGATGGCGTTTTCCAGGAAGAGCCGCCGGAAGGCAAGAGGGGCCTTGAAGATCAGATTGACCAGGAACGGTGACGAACCGCACAGCAGCACGAACTGGGCCAGGCGTTTCTTGCGTTGGCCGATCTCGGCCAGGTCCCCGGGCGGGATGACTCCTGCCAGGCGCTCAAAGGCGTTCAGAGCCAAGTCGGGCGAAGGGGACAGCAGGGAGTTGATCAGGATGCGGTGCAAGGTTTCGATGGAAAAACAGGACTGCAACAGCAGGATGTTGTCTGCCGAGCGGGCCCCGTACAGGTAACCGTGGGATTCCAGGAAAACGGTCAGTTCCCGCTGGCGCTCCGCGGGATCGGCGATGGTCATGACCCGGTTGAAATCAAGGGAAAAACGTTCAACATGCATGAAGGAGCGTCCTTGCTCAAAAAACTCCCTCCCCTTCAAGGGGAGGGTGGGGTGGGGATGGGGTTTGCAGAGGCGTATTGCAATACGCCCCTACTTGATAACCTTCCTGAGCCCGCTGCGGTAGTCGCCCGTGACGATGCCGTTTTCGGTGATGATGGCGCTGATGTAGCGGGCCGGGGTCACGTCGAAGGCCGGGTTGCGCACCCGGATACCCTCGGGGGCCACCAGGATGCCCTTTATGTGGGTCACCTCGCAGCTATGGCGTTCCTCGATGGGGATCTTGGCGCCGTCTGAGAGCGACAAGTCAAGGGTCGAAACCGGGGCGGCCACGTAGAAGGGGATGTTGTTCTCCTTGGCCAGCACGGCCACGGAATAGGTGCCGATCTTGTTGGCGGTATCACCGTTGGCGGCAATGCGGTCGGCGCCCACCACGCAGCAGGTGATCTCACCCCGGCTCATGAAGAAGCCGGCCATGTTGTCGCTGATCAGGGTGGTCGGGATCTGCTCCTTCATAAGCTCCCAGGCGGTCAGGCGCGCCCCCTGCAGCCACGGGCGGGTCTCGTCGGCAAAGACCTGAATCTTTTTGCCCGCCTCGTGGGCGGCACGGATCACCCCCAGGGCGGTGCCGTAGCCGGCCGTGGCCAGGCCTCCGGCGTTGCAATGGGTCAGGACCGTGGCCCCATCCGGGATCAGGGTCGCGCCCCACTTGCCGATATTGCGGCAGATGGTCAGGTCATCCTGCTCGATACGGATGGCCTCCTTCTTGAGGATCTCGCGGATCTGGTCCAGGCTCTTGCCCCGGTTGTCCCCGGCCACCCGTTTCATCCGTTCGATGGCCCAGAACAGGTTGACCGCCGTGGGGCGGGTACGGGCCATGACGTCGCAGACATTCTCCAACTGGCGGAAAAAAGATTCATGGGTATCGGCGATGATTTCCCGCGCACCCAGGGCGATCCCCATGGCGGCGGCCACCCCGATGGCCGGGGCGCCGCGGATGACCATCCCCTTGATGGCCTCGGCCACCGCCTTGAAATCCGTATAGGTGTTGTAGACCTCCTCACCCGGCAGGCGGGTCTGGTCGATCATGATCACGCTATCGTCGCGCCATTCGATGGTACGGAAGGACATGGGAGACTCCTCGCAAGCGAATTACCGCCCCCCACGCCAAGGGGGAGGGAAGGATTCATTTGTACCATGGCGACCCGGATTCAGGCAAACATTTCAGCTGTTTCTAATGCCATTTTACTTGCCCGGCCAGCCGCTGCGCTGGTATAACCGTCGTCATGGACAAATCAGCTCAACGAGTCTCCCTGGCGGAGATCTTCAAGACCTTTTTCATGATCGGCCTGACCGGCTTCGGCGGCGGCATGGCCATTGTCGCCCTGGTGGAGCGGGTCTGCGTCCGGGAAAAACAATGGATCACTGCCGAGGAATTTCTGCACGGCCTGGCCTTCGGCCAGATACTGGGGCCGTTTTCCCTTAACGTCTGCACCTTTACCGGCCATCATCTGCGCGGCATCCGGGGCGGCATCCTGGCAGCAGCCGGATTCATCATGCCCTCGTTTCTGCTGGTGTCGCTCCTATCCTGGCTCTACTTCACCTATAACAAATTGCCCCAGCTTCAAGCGGCCCTCAAGGGGACCAACCCGGTGGTCATCGCCCTGATCGTGGTCGTTGCCATCGACATGGGCAAAAAGCAGATCAAGAACGCCAACGGCGTTGTC
Organism: Geobacter sp.; assembly: GCA_027346925.1. Taxonomy (GTDB): domain Bacteria; phylum Desulfobacterota; class Desulfuromonadia; order Geobacterales; family Pseudopelobacteraceae; genus JACPFJ01. The sequence goes on along the minus strand of DAIERH010000052.1, from coordinate 7,645 downwards.
ATGGCCCTGGCCGCCTTTGGCGCCGCCGTGTTCCTCAAGCTGAACGCCGCCTGGATCCTGCTGGCCGCCGCGGGCTGGTCGCTGGCCGTCACCATCTATAGACGGGAGAGCACCTGATGGCTGCCCTGTTCATCCTGGCCTGGGTATACCTGCGCATCGGCCTGATCTTCGTGGGGGGGGGCTATGTGCTGATCCCGCTCCTGAACCACATCATGGTGGAACAGTACCACTGGCTGACCCTGCGCCAGTTCCTGGATGGCGTGGCCATCTCCCAGCTCACCCCCGGACCACTGGCCATTCTGGCCACCTTTACCGGCGTCCGGGTAGGCGGTTTCACCGGCGGTCTGGTGGCCACGGTGTTCATCTTTCTGCCGTGTGTCACCCTGATGCTGGTGATCGGCCGCAATTACCACCGCCTGAAAAACGTCGACACCATAAAAAAGACCCTGGACGGCTTGCTTCCGGCGGTGGTGGGCATGGTAGGGGCGGCGGCCTGGAGCCTGGGGGCAGCCTCCTTGGACGGCGTAAAGGAGTTCATCGTCCTGGGGATCGGTTTTGCCATCTTCAAATGGACCAAGATGAGCCCGATGGTGGTCATCCTGGGCGCCGGCGTGGTGGGATGGCTGCTGAATTGAGAAGCCATGCATAAACAGTTCACCGATGATGCCCTGCTCCTGATGCGCCACGAAATCGAGGCGGCCGGCGGCAACGAGGTGTTCTTCATCGGCCGCACCAATGTGGAGGGGATCGTCTGGGAGGTGGAGGCCATCGCCCGCGGCAACAGGCAGGCAGTGCCGGCCATCATCACCAGGGCCGCGTGCGGCGACGTGGTCATCCACAACCATCCCTCCGGCGACCTCACCCCCTCGCCGGCCGACATGGACATCGCCTCGGTGGCCGGCAACCAGGGGATCGGCTTTTCCATCGTGGACAATGGCTGCACCCGCTGTTACCAGGTGGTCTCCCCCTTTACCGAGCAAAAGGGGGAGTTGCTCTCCCTGGAAGAGATCGGCCGCGTCTTTGCCGGTGACGGCATGATGGCCAACCTCAAGGGGTATGAGCAGCGTGACGAACAGGTGCGCATGGCCCTCAACGTGGCCGAGGCCTTCAACCACGACCGGGTGGCCCTGGTGGAGGCAGGCACCGGCACCGGCAAGTCCCTGGCCTACCTGGTGCCGGCCATCCTCTGGGCTGTGCGCAACAACCAGCGGGTGGTGGTCTCCACCAACACCATCAATCTCCAGGAACAGCTGATCAAGAAGGACCTCCCCTTCCTGGCCAAAAACTCCGCGGTGGACTTCAAAGCGGCCCTGGTCAAGGGACGGAGCAATTATGCCTGCCTGCGCAAGCTGGAGAACGCCGAGGCCGAGCCCTCCCTGTTCCCGGACGAATCGGCGGCGGAGTTGACCGCCATCATCGAGTGGAGCAAAAGCTGCCAGAACGGCTGCAGGAGCGACCTTTCCTTCACCCCCCGCCACGCCGCCTGGGAGGAAGTCTGCTGCGAGGCCGACCAGTGCGGCCGCTCCCGCTGCAAACACTTCGGCCGCTGCTTCTTCTACCGCGCCCGGCGCGACGCCTCGGCCGCCCGGGTGCTGGTGGTCAATCACGCCCTGCTCCTTTCGGACATCGTGCTGCGCCGCGAGACCGGCTACGACGCCACCGCCATCCTCCCCCCCTTTTCACGCCTCATCTTCGACGAGGGACACCACCTGGAGGATGTGGCCACCAGTCACCTTTCCCTGGTCATCAGCCGGGGGGCCATCCTCAAGCAGTTGCATCGCCTGGTGCCCCAGAAGGCCGGCCGGGCCGGACTGCTGACCATCATCTCCACCCGTCTGGCCCGCGATCTGCCCGACAGCATGGAGGCGCTCTACACCGAACTGTCGGCCCTGCTGGAGAGCCACCTGCTCCCCAAGGCCGCGGACCTGGGTCACCTGACCGAGCAGACCATGGACTGGCTGGCCCTGACCCTGGAGCAGGAGACGGGCAATGGGACGGGACGGGAACAGAAGCTGCGCATCACCCCGCCGGTGGAGCAGGGCGCCTTCTGGCAGGAATGCCGCCAGCGCCTGCACAGCCTGGCCGATGGGTTGAACGACTACACACAGGCCCTGCGCAGCTTGCTGCGCCGCAGTGAGGACCTGCCGGACCGGTTGCGGGAAAAGTTGGCCGACCAGCTGCTGGACACGGGCGGCATCGAGGGGCGGCTCCAGGCCATGGCCGACGGCCTGCAGTTCTTCTCGGCCTCTGCCGAGGGGTACTGCCGCTGGATGGAAACCAGCCGCGGTTCGCGCGGGGTGCAGGCCAGGCTCTGCGCCGCGCCGCTGGACATCTCCGGCCAGGTCAAGGAGACCATCCTGGACCGGATCAAGACCATCATAGTCACCTCGGCGACCCTGACCGTTGGGGGCGACTTCGCCTACCTGAAGGAGCGGACCGGCTTCGGCCTGCTGCCGAAGGAGCGGCTGACCGAACTGCGCCTGGCCTCCCCCTTCGACTACGCCTCCCAGGTCTTCGTGGCCGTGCCGGAGGACATGCCGGAACCGTCCGCACCCGGCTTCCGCCAGGCACTGGAGGAGCGGATCCTGCGGGCCGTGACCATCGCCCGGGGCGGGGCCTTTGTCCTGTTCACCTCCTATGACCTGCTGAACAAGGTCTACTCCAGCCTGGCCCCTGACCTGGCGCGGTTGGGACTGACGGCGCTGAAACAGGGGGAAACCGGCCGCCATGCCCTTTTGGCGCGTTTCCGCACGGAACACAACGCCGTGCTGTTCGGCACCGACTCGTTCTGGGAGGGGGTGGATGTGAAAGGGGATGCCCTGCGGCTGGTGATCATCTCCCGGCTCCCCTTCCAGGTGCCGACCGAACCGGTGCAGCAGGCCCGGGCCGAGCAGATCCAGGCTAAAGGCGGCGATCCGTTCCGGGAGTTCTCGGTGCCCCAGGCGGTGATAAAGTTCCGTCAGGGGTTCGGCCGGCTGATCCGCAGCCGCGACGACCGGGGCGCGGTCCTGATCCTGGACCGGCGGGTGACCACCAAGGGGTACGGCAGGACCTTCCTGCGGTCCCTGCCGGACACGCCGCTGGTGACGGGGGATTCGGGGGAGGTGTTCAAAAGGATGGAGGAGTTTTTTACTCCGCCTGTTTCATCCGCTTCTTAGCGCTGAGGTTGAAACACTGGAAGTAGGTCAGGCACATGATAAGGAAGGAAAACAGGGTGATTGCCAGTATCTGCGTAGCGCCCGGCGCCTTCCTGGCATCGGGGACCAGCATCACGAAGACCAGGAAGAAGGCTATGGCGCACACCTTCCAGAGATCGCCGATCAGCCGTTTCTTGCGTAGCGCCCCCTGCATCTCGACGGAGAGCCCTTCCACGCACCCATCGATCTCCACGCCGGCGTCGCGCCATGCCAGCCGGTATATGGGATACACCAGCAGCAACTGGATGATGATGGTGAATTTGATACTCGTAATGAACTTTTCAGGTGTGCCTATCAGGGCAAAGCTCGTCTGAAACCTGTAGACGACGAAGATAAAAAGGCAAAACAGCAGGACCTGGACGACGCGGTAAATCATCATGATGCGGTTAAGGCGCTTGAAGTCGAAACTGGGCATGAACTCTTCTCCACGTTCTATACTCTCTGATTGCGCCGACAGCGCCTTGCGGTTATAACAGAACAGACGGACAAAAGACAAGCCTCTCGTGGCGGGGGTATAACGTGCTTTCCAATTCGGCCCGGATCATCCGGAACATCCCATGAAACTCATCCGCAGGTTATTCCACCCGGTCATGGCCATGATCGCCATCCAACTCGTATGGATCACCCTGGTGGTGTTCTGGATCTACTGGTTCATCGGCAAGCACCGGCAATTCCGGGAACTGGCGGAAAAATATCGCCCGGAACTGCTGGGGCAAGGCTCCAACTGGATCGTCATGGTCGAGGGGCTGGTGATGCTGGCCGTCATCCTGGCCGGGGTGTACGTAATCTTCCTGTACTGGAACCGCCAGAACGCCCTCTACCAGCAACAACGGGGCATCATCTCCCAGGTGACCCACGAACTCAAGTCCCCCCTGGCCTCGATCCAACTCCACCTGGAAACCGTCCGCCTGCGCCACCCGCCGGAGGAGAAGCTGGATGCCTTTGTGGACACCATGTTGGCCGACACGGAGCGGCTGCACTACCTGATCAACAACCTACTCATGGCCGCACGCCTGGAGCAGCGCCGCAAACCGGCCGACCGTCGTCCGACCGACCTCGCTGCACTGGTGGAGGAGTATGTCGAGCGCGAACGGGCCAAGCTGCCCCAGGGAGGCAGCATCACCCTGGAGGTGGAGCCGGGGAGCAAGGCGCTGGTCGATCCGGAAGAGATGGGCATGGTGCTGCGCAACCTCTTTGAAAACGCCGTGCTCTACTCCCCGGAGAGCCCGGACATCACCGTGCGGCTCCACAGGTCGGGGGCGAAGCTGCGGCTCGAGGTCCAGGACCGGGGGCGCGGGCTGGAGAAAAAAGAACTCGGGAAGGTATTCGGCATGTTCTACCGGGTCCGGCCTTCCGGAGAAAACGTGCGGGGGACCGGACTGGGGCTGTACATCGTCCAGTCCATCATCAGGGGATACGGAGGCACCGTATCCATGGAGAGCAAAGGGCTAGGCCAAGGGTGCACCGTTACCATCACCCTGCCGACGACGTAAGTTGGGACCGGGGACAAGGGAGGGGGCGCTGGATTCATATCGTTTTCCCATTCCCCAACCCCTGACTCCTGATTCCGGAGTAACTATGGACACTGACAAACCCCACATCATGCTGGTGGAAGACGAGATCCACCTGGCGCGAGGCATCTGCTTCAACCTGGAACAGGAGGGGTGCCGCGTCAGCCATTTCGAATCGGGTGAAATGGCGCTGAAAGCCCTGGAAGTGGAGCATTTCGACCTGATCATCCTGGATGTCATGCTCCCCGGCATGGACGGTTTCCAGGTCTGCCGTGCCGTGCGCCGGCTGGACCCCCGCGTGCCACTGCTCATGCTCACCGCCCGCTCCGAGGATACCGACCGGGTCGAAGGGTTGGAAAACGGCGCCGACGACTACCTCACCAAACCGTTCAACCTCGTGGAATTCCTGCTGCGGGTCAAGGGGATGCTGCGCCGCTCTTCGTGGTATCGCCCGGAGCCGGTGGAAGAGGCCTACCGTTTCGGAGACAACGAGGTATTCCTGCTCTCCTACCGGGCCAGGACGGCCCAGGGGGAGATCGACCTGACCGAGATGGAGGTGCGCGTCCTGGCTCTTTTCTTCCAGAAGGAGGGGGAGATCATCCCGCGCGGGGAACTGCTCCAGTCGGTCTGGGGCTATACCTCGGACACCGAGACCCGTACCCTGGACAACTTCATCGTCCGCCTGCGGCGCTACTTCGAGCCCGACCCGGGCAAACCGGTCCACTTCCAGACCGTGCGCGGGGTGGGGTACCGCTTCAGCCGCAAAGGAACCTGAATGAAACACCTCATCCTCGGCACAGCCGGACATATCGACCACGGCAAGACCTCGCTGGTCAGGGCCCTGACCGGTATCGACACCGACCGCCTCAAGGAGGAGAAGGCGCGCGGCATCACCATCGAACTGGGCTTTGCCCATCTGGACCTGCCGGGGGGCATCCGTTTCGGCATCGTCGATGTGCCGGGGCACGAGCGGTTCGTACGCACCATGGTGGCCGGCGTGGGCGGAATGGATATGGTCATGCTGGTGATCGCGGCCGACGAGGGGGTCATGCCCCAGACGCGGGAGCATTTGGACATCCTGCGCCTCCTGGGGGTCAAGAACGGGCTGGTGGCCCTCACCAAGGCCGACATGGTGGACCCGGACTGGCTGGCCCTGGTGACCGAGGAGGTGCGCGAGTTCACGGCCGGCAGTTTCCTGGAGCAGGCCCCCATCGTGGCGGTCTCCTCCCGCAGCGGCGAAGGACTGGACGAGTTGCGGCGGCAGTTGGCGCGGCTGGCTGAGGATGCGGCGGAGAAGCGGCGCGAGGGTTACTTCCGCCTGCCGGTGGACCGGGTCTTTACCGTGGCCGGCTTCGGTACGGTGGTGACCGGCACACTCCTCTCCGGCGAGATCCGCGTGGGGGATGAGTTGGAGCTGCTCCCATCGGGCCGGGAGGGCAAGGTGCGCGGCATCCAGGCCCATGGCGCCAAGGTTGAGAAAGGGCTGGCCGGCCAGCGCCTGGCGGTGAATCTGCAGGGGATCGACCTGGACCAGGTGCGGCGGGGCGACGTGGCGGCACCCCGGGGGGTGTTCCGGGCCACCCGGGCGGTGGACGCACGCCTCGACTATCTGGCCTCGGCCCCCCGCCAATTGAAGCACCGTGCCACGCTGCGCCTCCATTCCGCTACCTACGAGGTGCCGGCCCAGGTGATCCTCCTGGACCGCGACACGTTGCAACCGGGGGAGAGTGCCCATGTGCAGCTGCGGCTGAAGGCCCCGGCGCTGCTCCTCTCCGGGGACAGCTACATCCTGCGGATCTCCTCGCCCGCAACCACCGTTGGGGGGGGCGTGGTGCTCGACCCCTTCCCTCCCCGGCGGCGGCGCAGGAGCAGCGAGGCTTTGCGGTTGCTGGAGGCGTTGGGGGGCGACGAGCACCAGGCCGCCATCAGCCTGATCATCTCCCAGAGCCTCCTCTCCGGCGTCACCTTCGAGGAGATCCTGCTCCGCTGCGGCATCCCCCGCAAGGCCGCCGACGCGGCCCTGTCGGCCCTGCTCGCCTCGGGGGAGGCGCAGCAGATGACCCGCGAGCCGCGCATATTCCTGGCACGGGAGGCGGTTGAGACGCTCAAGCGGGGGATGCTGGAGGAGCTGGCGGCGTATCTTGCAGCCAACCCGCTCAAGGAGGGGATGGGAAAGGAGGAGTTGAAGACGCGCCTGCCGAAACGGAGCGACCAGCGCTTCTTCACCCCGCTCCTGGCCTCGCTGGAGCGGGACGGCCACGTTGTCCCCGACCGGGAGATCGTCAGGCCGGCCGGGCAGGCGGCGCGGAAGGCCGCGCCGGACGACGGCCTGGGTGGCGGGATCGCCGCCTTCCTCCGGGAAAAAGGGATCGAACCCCCAACGGTCAAGGAGGTCATGGAGCGTTTCCGCTGCGACGAGAAGACTGTCCGCGACAACCTGGCGCTATTGACCAGAGCCGGGCAGGTGGTACGCATCTCCGCCGACCTGTTCTACGGGGCGGAGGCACTGGACGGCCTGCGGGAGAAACTGCTGACCCGCCTGCGGGAGAAGGGGGAGATCACCCCCCCCGAATACCGCGACCTGACCGGCCTGTCGCGCAAGTTCCTGATACCGCTGTTGGAGCACTTCGACAGCGAGAAGGTCACCATCCGGGTGGGGGACAAGCGGGTGCTGCGAAGGAAGTGACAACAGAGATAAGAGTGATTGACAGCGAGGTGTGGTTGTTCTAGTATTTTAATATGTAATACAGAAAGGAACACACACATGACTACGCTTTCGTTACGACTCCCTGATGACTTACTGCATGAGGTAGACACCTCTGCCGAGCAGTTGCACATCCCCCGAGCCGCCTATGTGCGTAAGGCTTTGGAGCAGATGAACGCCGCGGTTGCGGCCCAGCGCCGCCGGGCGCGGCTCATGGAGGCCAGCCTGAAGGT
>DAIERH010000051.1 GCA_027346925.1 Geobacter sp. | reverse complement strand
GTGCGAAGCCGGCGCAACAGGGGGACGACCTTTACGGTGACGTTCGAGGTGGTGGGGTAAGAATAGAGAAGGAAACAAAAGTGGTATTGATTACATCTACGATGTGTCTCAATTAGAAATCATGCTATGCGTTGCACTTTCAGCAGCCTTCCTGCGATGATAGCGACAATTGCGCAACCAGCACTGAATAACGCTCCCATCTTGGCCGCACCCTGAATAGCCGGATCAGTGAACGCCTCACCAGCCACAAACAAAGCAACGGTCAAGCCAATCCCTGCAATCAGGCCAACGAGTAGCAACTCCTTTATTCCCACCTTGGCAGGAAGAGGATAGCCAAGCTTTTTCCCTAACCAGCCCATAACAAAGATGCCGCCGGTCTTTCCGATGACGAGAGAGGCTAAAACCAGCCAGGTAGCGTTGCCGATCGACGTGAACCGCACCCCTGCGTTGGCTAAGCCGAACATAAACATCCCAAAATCGACCACTACCTTCCATTCGTGCTCAAAATCGGCGAGAGGCGACAAGTCCCCCGGGTCTTCCTCGAATATGTGCTTATTTTTGCGAGGTGGATGGGGGAGGAAGGGAACAATGAACGCCAGAGCCAGGGCCGGGTGGACATGGGCATTGAACAGGCCAGCCCAGCTAAACGCCCCTCCGAGAAGAAGATAGGGCCAATAGCTGTTCACCTTGTAGAGCCGCAGCAGGAAAGCGACACACATGCCGAGAATAGTCAGGAGGAACCATTGGGGAGCACTCGGTTGGGTCGGGTCGGAGTAAAAGATGGCGATGATGGCCAAACCGATTGCGTCGTCGGCGATGGCCAGGAGCAGTAGAAAAGAGATTGCTGGATGTTTGCCGCCAAAAACCAGTCGGGCCGCCAGCCAGGCAAGGGCAATGTCGGTCGCCGTGGGAATGCCCCACCCCCTTAGCAACGGCGACCCCCCGATTGCGGCATTGAGCGTCAGGTAGACAACAACAGGCCCGACAACGCCCCCTACTGTTGCCAACAGCGGGTTGACCGCCTTGCGTAACGGATGGAGGTCACCGCCGGGGAGGCAACTCTGCGTGATCTCCGCGGCGGCGATGCCGAAAAACAGGACCATGAAGAAGTCGTTAGTGATGAAATGGAAGCTGAACAACCCGAACACCGGGTCGTGGTTGAAATGACGGTAGCTTTCCGGTGACAGGTTTACCCAGCAGAGAGCGACAAAAACCCCCGCAATGAGTGGGAGTGAGAATTCACGGAGCATGTTAAGGTGGATTTTCAAGAGTAATTCCAAGGCAAAAGGATGACAGTAGTATGGCCATGTCTGCTGTCAGGGGGCAATAGAATATTGTGTTACGCCGGTTCTTCCGGTGTTTCCTCCAGGAGCGGGATGATGACGACCCTGATCCTGCCCTTGCCCCACAGGCCGATCTTCTTGGCCGCGGCGCGGGACAGGTCGATGAACGGAAAGCGCTTCGGCGCGCAGCGGTCGTTGATGGTGACGTGGACCTCCTGCCTGGTGGCCGGGTTGACCACACGCACCACCGTCCCCAGCGGCAGGCTGTGGTGGGCGGCGGTCAACTTCTCGGGTTGGTAGCGGTGCCCGGAAGTGGTCCGCCTCCCGATGAAGCGGGCGGCGTAATAAGAGGCATATCCCTCCATTGCCTTCAGTGGGCTGCTTTTCAGGACCAGTTCCTCCAGCGGGCTGGCGGCCGGGGCGGCCAGTTCGTTCAGTAACGCCCCGTGAGCCGGCTCGTCCGTATCCCCGCGGGCGACCGCCGCGGTCAGCAGCAGGAGAACACAGGCGGCAACCCAACGTACGCTTGGATAGTTCAGATTCATACACACTCCTGCCGGTTTTTATACAATACAGCCCGGGTCCGGTCAAGCATCGGGACGTTGCCCCCTCCCATCCTCGATGTGAAATTGGAATTACCCTGCCAGGTATTCACCGATCCCTTCCCTGAAACCACGCGGTTCAAAGCCAAAGGTCTGTTTCCATCCGCCGTCGCAGATGCTCTCCTCGATCAGCATCTGCAACTGGTCCATGGTAAGGGGAAACCGGGGCAACCGCTGCATGACCGGAACGATCAGCTTCATCAGCCCCAGCGGCACGTGGGGTTTGAACGGCGGGGTCTTGCCCATGGCGGCGGCCACCGTGTCCAGCAACTCGTCAAAGCTCAGGCGGTCGTTGCCGCACAGATCAAAACAGCGGCCTATGGTCTCGGGCATCTCCAGCGACAGGGCGAAACAGCGCGCCACATCGTCGGCGTGGATCGGCTGAAGCCGGTAGCGGCCATCGCCGATGACCGGCATGACCGGCGACAGCCGCAGCTGGCCTGACAGCATGTTGACGAAGGTATCCCTGGGGCCGTAGACCACCGAGGGGCGCAGGATGGTCCAGTCAAGGGGGCTTTCGCGCACCAGTTCCTCTGCCCGAAACTTGGTCTTGTGGTAAGCGGAGACCGCACCGGGGCGCGTGCCCAGGGAGGACATCTGCAGGTAGCGCCCGACCCCGGCCTGTTTGGCGGCAGCCAGCACGTTGGCGGTGGCCTGCACGTGCAGCCGCTCGAAGGTCATCCCCCGTGAGGGGAATTCCCGGATGATCCCCACCAGGTTGATGGCGGCGTCGCAACCGTTCAGGGCCTGAACAAAGCTCTCCGGCCTGGTCACGTCACCCTCGACCTGCTCCACGCCGTCTTTGTCGCCGGGACCCCGTTTGTGGACCAGCAGGCGCGGATTATGCCCCTGTTTCAGCAGTTCGCGGGTGAGATGGCCACCGACAAACCCGGTTCCTCCGGCGATGAAGATCTTCATGGGGTGCCTCCTGCTGGATAGTGGGGAAAGTATACCATGCTTCGGAAGGAGCGGGAGATCATGTGGGCAACCTGCGTCGTTATCCCCACAACCTGTCCCTGAGCCCGGAACTGCGCTCGATGCGCCGCTCCACGGCGGCCCGGAGGACCTCCGCGCTGCCCCATATCTCCACCCGCTGGCGCGCCCTGGTGACGGCGGTGTAGATCAGTTCGCGACTGAGCGTCTCGGACATGCGGTCCGGCAGGACCAGGAGCACGTGATCGAACTCCGAACCCTGGCTCTTGTGCACGGTCAGGGCCAGGGCCGGCTCCCAGGGGGGCAGGCGCAGCGGCGAGAGGCGGCGTAGGCTGCCCTCCTCTTCCGGGGCGGGGAAAAAGGCCGCCAGGCGGCCGCTTTCGGGATCGTCCAGCACCACGGCGGTGTCGCCGTTAAAGAGCCCCAGTTCGTAGTTGTTAGTCGTCACCATCAGCGCTTGCAGCCGGCACCAGGGCAGTCCTTCCGCCCGCCGCAGCCCCAGGGCGGCCTCGGCCAGGCGATTCAGGTCGTCTACGCCCCAGGGTCCGGCCCGGTGGGGCGAAAGCACGCGGAAACGCTCCAGCGCCTCCAGGGCCGCCTGGGGGGTCACGGCGTCGGAATAGCCGTCGTAGCCGCGCCTGACGGCGTTGCTGAAGGCGGCAGCGAAGCCGGCCGCGTCCGGCAGCGGCTGCCAGGCCAGGTCCTCGCAGCGCCCGGATTGCAGCAGATCGAGACAGGCGGCACCCTGACCGGCGTTGATCAGGCGGCTCAAGATCCCGATGCCGCTGTCGGCGCCGAAACGGTAGCTGGTCCTCAGGTGGACCACGCTGTCGCTGAGGGGGGATGGCGGATCGGCCGTGGGGGCCGTTTCACCGGGTAGCGGGCCGCACAACTCCTCCACCTGCCGACGGAACCCCGCCGAGAAGGGGGGCGGTGTTCCGTGGTTGCAGATGTCGGCCAGCACCGCCCCGGCCTCCACCGAGGCCAACTGGTCCCGGTCGCCCAAGAGGATCAGGCGGCAATCGGGGCTCAGGGCCTCCAGCAGCCGGGCCATGAGCGGCAGATCGACCATGGAAACCTCGTCCACCACCAGCAGGTCGCAGGGGAGCGGGTTTGCGCGGTCGTGGCGGAACGAGCCCCGGCCGGATATCGCCCCCAGCAGGCGGTGGATGGTCAGCACCTGGTCCGGCATCCGCTCCCGGAGGGAGGCTTCCAATCCCAGTTGCTCCGTTGCCCTCGTGATGGAGTGGCGCAGGCGCAGGGCGGCCTTGCCGGTGGGAGCCGCCAGGGCGACGGCCAACCCATGCTCTCCGGACTGTTCCAGCAACAGCGCCAGGATCCGTGCCACGGTGGCGGTCTTGCCGGTGCCGGGACCGCCGGAGATGACCGTGAAACGCCTGGTGAGGCTGACCGTCGCGGCTACCCGCTGCCAGTCGGGGGCCTCGGTTTTGGGCGGGAAATACCGGTCGAGTCCGGCCCGCAGGAGTGTTTCATCGACGGGCACGGGCGCACAGCGGGAGAGAAGGCTGTCAGCCGCACTCCGTTCATGGTCCCAGGAACGGTGCAGGTAGAGCCTGTCGCTATCGTCCAGCACCAGGGGGGTGTAATCCCCCGGCCGGCCGACTGTCGTGCAGGCGGCCACGGCAGAGCGCCACTGCCTTGCCGGCGGCGTCCGCAACGGGTGCACGGCAGGGCGTGACGGCTGCACCTCGCCTTCGGCAGCGGTTGCCAGATCGAGGCAGACATGGCCGCGCCCGGTGGCCGCGCTGGCCAGTGCCGCCGCCAGCCAGAGTTCCTGGCAGGGGGAACTGTCGAGCCTGGCGATGAAATCGGCAAAGTGGTGGTCGAGGGGAGTCAGGTGGACGACGTCCGCCATTAGGGCTCCATTCCGTGCTTGCCGAAGGAGTTGTGGTACATGGTGGAGCCAAAGATGGTAAGGCGGTTTTTGCCGGAACGCTTGCTGACGTACATGGCCTCGTCGGCGTTGGCCATGACGGTCCGCACGTCGTCGCCGTCCTCGGGATACCCGGCCAGGCCGGCCGAGAGGGTGGTGGAGAGGGTGGTGTTCTCGAAGGGGAAAGGGGTGGTCGCCATGGCCGTCACGATCCGTTCCACTGCCACTGCCACATCATGCTTGGCGTTCTCGTTGAACATGATCACGAACTCGTCGCCGCCGTAGCGGGCGCAGATGTCGGAACTGCGGATATGGGAGGTGATCGTCCGGGCCACCTGGCGGATCAGTTCGGTGCCGGCGAAGTGGCCGTACTGGTCGTTGATCTTCTTGAGGCCGTCCGCGTCGATCATGCAGATGGCATAGGGGCGCTCGTGCCGTTTGGCCAGCTTCTCCTGGATGTCGGACAGCAGAAAGAAGTTGCGCATGTTGTTGAGGCCGGTCACCTCGTCGGTCAGCGAGAGCCGTTCCACCTCACTGCGTGCGCTCTCGGTCTCGCCGGCCAGCATGGCGCCCAGGTGGGCGATCAGCATGAAGGGGAACAACTCCAGGATATGGGAGAGAAAGGCATAGACCTCGCGGAACTCTTCCGAGGCCAGCAGGACATAGGAGGAGATCGCCAGGCCGGCCATCAGGTAGGTGATCCGCTTGCCCTGGGTCAGGGAGGTGGCCATCAGGATCAGGTAGATCAGCGACATGAAGGGGCTGGTGATGCGGCCGGTATACCAGCAGACCGCCACGATGAAGGCCAGGAACACCATCAGGTCCACAAAGGTCTTGAATTGGCTGTAACGCCGGGAGAAGACGCCGTAGCGGGCATTCAGGTTGTAGAAGAACAAGAGCACGCACAGTGCGGCCAGGAAGAACATGCTGGCGTGGTCGGCGGGCATCAGTTTCATGTCCAGCGCCACCAGGGCGATCAGCAGCCAGGAGATGTTCCCCATGATGCGGTCGTAGCCCTTGTAACGCTGTACCGTGCCGCTTCCGTAGTTGATCGCGTTCTGTGGCTGTTCCATGATTGCCTCCGGATATACCGTTTCACCCCATGGCCCGCAGGGTCAGCCAGGCCGTGACCACATAGCGCACCAGTTTACCCGAAACGACCAGCATCGTAAAGAGCCAGAAATTGATGCGCATCATCCCCCCCACCAGGCAGAGCGGGTCGCCGACCAGCGGCAGCCAGGAGAAAAAGAGCGAAACCGCACCGTAGCGGCGGTAGTATTCGTGGGCGCGCTCCTGCTGTTCGGGCGAGACGCGCATGACCCGCTCGATCAGCCAGCGGCCGCCGTAGATACCCACCAGATAGGTGGTAAAGGCGCCCAGGCTGTTCCCGGCAGTGGCGGTCACGACCGTGGCACCAGAGGGGTAGCCCTTGGTCAGCATCAGTATCAGCAGCCACTCGGAACCTATTGGGAGCAGGGTGGATGCCAAAAAACTGAGCAGAAACAGGGTGACGTAGCCCGGCTGATTGATCCAGTCGTGCAGTGCGACAGCATACGTCAGAAATTGATTGTCAAAATGGTTCAATTGACTACAATACCTTCCAAAATGAGGAATTATTCTGAAAGCGGCAATTACTTAACGCAAAGGCGCAAAGAGGCCAAGAAAACCGGTTCATTGTAAAAGACGTGTTTTTCACCCGACAGGTGATGGTTTTTCAGGCTAACATGCTGTTTTAATTTGCGTCCTGGTGTCTTTGCGTTTCAAATGATTTTTCCAGGATTATATTTCGGCCATTGTATAGAGAAATTATATTTGGGCAAGGAGGGAATATGCAAAAAGGCAAGCCAACGAAGAAATATTCCCAGGCAGGCAGGCTGCACACCATCATCCGCCTGCTGGAGGCACGGCGCGGCATGACCCTGGACGATCTGGCCCAGGAGTGCGGCGTGGACCGGCGCACCATCCACCGCGACCTGAACGCCGTGGAGGAGGCCGGCTATTCCCTGACCTCCGAATGGCAGGAGGGGAAAAAAGTCTACGGCTTCCTGGCCAAATCCCGGAATATCCCCCCCATTACCTTTACCCTTCCCCAATTGATGTCGCTCTACCTGTTGCGTTCCCTGGGGGTCCATCTGGCCGGCACCCCCTTCCAGCAGGAGATCGACGAGCTCTTCCGCACCATCACCTCGGTACTGCCCGACCGCTATGCCGCCCACCTGGAGCGCATCGCGCGGGTCTCGTTGCCGATCCTGCATGGGGCCCGGGATTATTCCGCAGCAGGGGCCCATGTGGAAGGGCTGCAGCGCGCCCTGCTGCACCAGTACCGGATACGGCTGCTCTACGCCAAGCAGGGGCGCGAGGCGACCGAGGAGTACGAGGTCGATCCCTATACCCTGGTGTTCCATAAAGGGGGCATCTACCTGCTGGGGTACGCCCACAACCGCGGCGGTATGCGCCTGTTCGCGCTGGAGCGGGTGCGGGGGGTCGAGGTTACCCGGCAGCGCTTCGACATCCCCAATGGCTACGAGCCGGAGTCCCAGTTCAAGAGCGCCTTCGGCCTGGTGAGCGACATACCCATGCGGGTGCGGGTCCGCTTCTCGCCCGAGGTCGCCCCCAGCGTGCGGGAACGCCTGTGGATGCCGGGCCAGAAGGTCAGGACCGACCGGGAAGGGCGGGTGACCCTGGAGTTCGAGGCGGCCGGGGAAAAGGAGCTGGTCTCCTGGATACTGTCCTACGGCGCCCATGCGGAGGTGCTGGAGCCGCCGGAGTTGCGGCGCGAGGTGAAGCGCCACGTGCGCGAGATGCGGGAGTTTTACCGCAGCAAGGACAAGAAGCAGGACAAGGGTGACAAGCGGCATGTTTGACAAGAGCGGTGGCGTGAATTATAAATGATGCTCTTTATCTGAACCGGAACCAGGAACCCATGACGGACGATTCGCAACTCAAAAGGATAATGATTGAACGGATAGCCAGCCAGGGCAGGATCACCTTTGCCGCCTTCATGGAGGCCTGCCTCTACGAGCCGGGGCTGGGGTACTACACCTCGCCCGGACGCAAGGTGGGCACCGAGGGGGACTTCTACACCAGCATCTCGGTGCATGCGGCATTCGGCCGGGTCATCGCCCGGGAGATGGCCCAGATGTGGCGCTGCATGGGCTCTCCCGCTGCGTTCACCCTGGTGGAGTGCGGTGCGGGCAACGGCCGCCTGGCGTGCGACATAATGGATTTTCTGGCCGAGCGGGAGCCGGACATGTACGCCGGCCTCGGCCTGGTGCTGGTGGAGCGGGAGCCCTCCCTGGAGGCCGCCCAGTCAGCGCTTCTGGCTGCCCACCGCGAACGGGTGCGCTGGCTCTCGCCGGAGGAGTTCGCCTCGGGCAGCTTCCGCTTCAGCGGCTGCCTCTACTCCAACGAACTGATCGACGCCTTGCCGGTGCACCGGGTACAGATGACCCCCGTGGGGCTACGGGAGATCTACGTCACCCTCGGTGACGGCGAACTGGCCGAGGAACTGGGGCCGCTCTCCAATCCGGCCATAAGCGACTACCTGGGGCGCCTCGCCATCCAGCTCCATCCCGGCCAGCAGGCCGAGATCAACCTGGCCGGCCCGGAATGGCTGGCAACCGCCAGCCGCGCCCTGGAACGGGGCTTCATCCTGACCATCGACTACGGCTTTCCCGCTGCAGAACTCTTCGCCCCGCGCCGCGGCCGGGGGACGCTGCTCTGCTACCACCGCCACCAGGTTGAGGAGAACCCCTACATCCGCCTGGGGCAGCAGGACATCACCTCCCATGTGGACTTCACCACCCTGATGCAACGGGGCGAGGAACTGGGCCTGAAAGCGGTCTGGTTCGGCGAGCAGTACCGCTTCCTGCTGTCGGCCGGGATTGTCGAGGAGATCGAGGAGGTCGAACGCTCCCCGGTAGCGGAGGAGGAGAAGCTGCGGCTGCGCATGACCCTCAAGCGGCTGATCATGCCCGAGGGGGGCATGGGCGACACCTTCCGGGTGCTGATCCAGTCCAGGGGCGTGGCTGAGCCCCGCCTGCTCTGCCGGCGCGGGATCGGAGGATAGATGTCCCGGCCTCCTGTCACCGTCATCCGGGATATCGTCTTCGATCTGGACGGCACCCTGTACGTCTCCCAGTCCTTTGCCGCCACCATCCAGGAACAGGCCGCCGTGTACATGGCCGCTGCCAGGGGGGTCAGCCCGGACGAGGCCCAGATGCTGATCGACGCCACCCGCATCCGCCTGGCCGAGGAGAGCGGCACCGTCCAGACCCTCTCCGCCGTCTGCACCTCGCTGGGGGGCACTGTTCGCGACCTGCACGCCTGGTTCGAGCAGCAGCTGCGCCCCGAAGCGCACCTCATGCGGGACGAACGGGTGGTCGCCCTGCTTTCGCACCTGGGGGAGCGGTTCGGCCTGTACCTCTACACAAACAACAACCGGGTCCTGACGATGCGCATCCTGGAGTACCTGGGGCTGGACGGCCTGTTCAGCCGTGTCTTCGCCATCGACGACGCGTGGCGGGCCAAACCGGACGAGGGCATGCTGGAGCGGATCCTGGCAACAATCGGGCGGGCGCCGGCCGAGGTGCTGTTCGTCGGCGACCGTTACGACGTGGATCTGCGTCTGCCGGAGCAGAAGGGATGCCCGGTCTTCCTCAGCCAGAACGTGGAACAGCTGCTGCGGCTGGAGGAGTTGCTTACATCTGACCACCCCTAACCCCTCCTAACCAGGAGGGGGATTTCAAGCTCCCCTCCTTGACAAGGAGGCGCTGGGGGTGGTTGGTTTTAGTACCATCATGATTGCAAAATGAAACAAGAATACACAGCGACCAAGGAGACTGACCCATGAGTCAAAGCAAGGAGATGCTCGATGCCATCATGCGCGCCATCGAGCTGGAGAAGGAGACCTTCGATTTCTACGTCAAGGCCGAGCACAAGACCTTCAACCCGGCCGGCAAGCGTATCTTCAGGTGGCTGGCCAAGACCGAGGAGGGGCATTACCTCAAGCTGACCGAGCTGTACACCTCGCTGCACGAAAGCGGCCGCTGGGTCTTTTACGGCGGCTCCACCTTCGACCTGGCGCCGGCCGGCGACGACGAACACCGGGTGACGCTGGACACCGACGATATCGAGGCCCTCAGGATCGCCCAGGGCATCGAGAAGCGCGGCATGGCTTACTACGAGGAGCTGATCGCCAGGACCGGCGATGCGGACGGCAAGGCGATGCTGGAGGCGCTGCGCAACGAGGAGATCGAGCACCTGCGGGTAATCACGGAAAAGCTGCAAGGGCTGGAAGGATAATAAGGGCCTCGGAGCTAACAGCAATCAGTTAATTCCAAGTCCCTGAACGTTTTCAATGGACCCCTAAAGCCCGCTTTTGGCGGGCTTTTTCTTTGGGGCGGGGCGGCCGCAACGGTGACTCGGGGCGAACGGATCAAGGTGATGCTGTTGGCCCGCGGCCGCCAGTGATGGATATCACCTTCTCCTTCCTTGACATGATTACCAGCCCAATCCCCACGAGAATTCCGGCAGAACTCAGCAGGAGCCGGAGCGTGATGGCCTCTCCGAGGAACATGACGCCTCCCACGGCCGCAATGACGGGAACGCTCAACTGCATGATCGCCGCATTCGTCGCCTTCAACCCCGGCAGCGCGGCATACCACAGTGCATACCCCACCCCCGAGGCCAAACCGCCCGAGACCGCCGCATACCAGACCCCTGTTCTGTCCAGCGAGACATGGGTGCCCATTGCTGCCCACAAGAGCGCGGCAAAAGGCACGGCGCGCAGGAAATTGCCCGCCGTGGCAACCGTCGGATCGCCAGCGCCTTTTCCCCGCAGGGAATAGATACCCCAGGCAACGCCGGCGGCCAGCATTAATGCCGAACTGAACAATGGCGGTGCCGATAAGCCGGGAAGCAACAGGGCGACCAATCCGGCAAAGGCTGCACAGAGCCCGGCCACCTGCACCCCCACCATTCTTTCACCTGTCCACAGACCGTAGCCAATCATGGTTGCCTGGACTGCGCCGAAGAGCACCAAGGCCCCGGCCGCGGTGGGCAGGTTCACATAGGCAAAGGAAAAACCGGCAGCATAGACGAACAATGCCAGAGCAGAGCGCCAGCTTCCCTTCAAGCCATGTGCCATGCCTCTCGCGCACACAATCAGCCAGAGGACGACCGCGCCGGAAACAATGCGTATGGACGTGAAGCTGCCTGCATCGATACCGGTGTTCTTCAACGCCATCCGGCACAGGAGCGAGTTGGCCGCGAAGGCGATCATGGCGAATGCTGCGAGGAATGCCATACGGACAGGGAGCTTCATGGTGGAGTCCTTGATGCTTGATGGTATGCAACCGCGTTCCCCCGGTTGTGCGGCAAAAAGTTGGGTTGTTTGTAACCGTCCCTCCGGGGGCTGTCAAGGACAAACCCGGTTAACGGCGAGGGCGGCGAGCCACGCTAAATTCACATGCTTGAAGTCAGCCCTGCCTGCGAAAGTCTTGAGAAATTTTGACCCGCCCCAGACGGTAGTTTTCAGTTATTGATCCTCTCCAACGTCCATTCCTGGTTTCGACGATCTCGCAGTGAGGGGTTACCTGATATGCAGGGGACTCAACGCATAGGTGTATCAAATGCTCGGAACTCATCACCCTCGGGTGGCAGAGTTGAGGTGCTTTGTTGACTTCACGCTCTGAAAAGAGAAGGGGCATGTATGTTTACTCAATCCTGAATCCGTGACGCCTTCACGGCTTCTCTCACTTAGAATGCCCAAGTCCCGGCGCTTCAGGCTGGATTCACAACCTGGACGTTGTTCACCCGGCAAAGCCGGCATGAATCGTTACGGGCGGCGATTACTCCGGCATTTCGCTCGATACGCCATTCAGGCGTCACGGATTCAGGTCAATTATGTCAATAATTACAAAAAAACCATTATATCGTAATCTAATTGCAAGTTATTGACAAAATATCCAAGTATTTAGCAATTTATATAAAATATAATTATATATAAAATAATATATTCAATCACACTCAAACAGTATTTACATAAATAATTACGAAAAAGTAGTTTTATTGTAATTATGATGTAACTATATGCGCTACAATATCCAGTCAAAACACAACAAACATAAGTGATTAAACAAATAATTTTAAATTATTACTTGACAAAGTACTATTTGAATATATTTTGTGCTCTATTAAATCTATAAGTTAAAAGGGTGAACTGTTGAATAAAAAGATCAATTGCTGTCTAACGTTTACCCTTACCTAGGCCGTGGCGCGACCCTTCCGGCTGTCTGAATTCTGTCTCCGCTACAAGGCGCCCCGCAACCGTAACATGCCGCATAATCAAACTGTCATCCCAGTCGATGGGCTGGCTTGGATACTGCTTTTTACCGGCTCAATGCCCTTGTCTGAAAATCCGCTGAAACCATTTATGAAGACAGAGGAGAGGAACCTAGATGGCACGAATCAAACATAAGGTGAAGGAGGTCAGCTATGTGTAGGAAAATTCTATTGGGCGTCCCAGTATTATTCCTCTTCTCCGCTCTCACTGGCGGATGCGGGTCAAGCAATAAGGGAACTCCCGCAACAGTAGCGACGGTACTCGACAATACCGTCTGTACCAATTGTCATGCAACCACGCTGGACACGGTAACCGGGACAAACATTGTCTCCGAATGGAATGCTTCCCCCCACGCCATAGGCCCTCAACTGGTGGCCTGTCAGGACTGCCATGGCCCCGGCAGCCTCCATTGGGGAGTCGGGCCAATCCCGTTTCCGAATCCCGATGCAGCGGGGATTTGCAGCGTGGAATGTCACAGAAATTCGCCGGATGCGGATTTGCAGCCCAGCGCTGCCCACTTCCCGAATCTGACGCCGGCAATTCAGGCATCGCCGGTCATCTGGGATAACATGAGCACAGCAGCTTATGTCAGCTCGCAGGCTGTCAACAAGTGCAGGAATTGCCACAATCCTCACAATAATGCCTTGTTGCAGCAA
>DAIERH010000050.1 GCA_027346925.1 Geobacter sp. | reverse complement strand
TCCCCTTTGAACGTCAATAGCTGCGCATGATGGAACACCAGCAGCCGCCCGTAGGTGTAGGCCTCCTCCGGGGTCAGACCGCAGGCAACGACCAGTTTCAGGTCGGCACTGGCGGCCGTGAAGGCCGACTCGTTCGGCAGGGGCCTGATCGGTGCCGCTGCCAGACCCAACTGCTCCACCACGGCCCGGGCCAAGTGGCAGGGGGGGGCAGCGGGGATGCATACCTGGCGCTCGGCCGGTGCCGCCGCTGGCTTCACCTGGGGCGGCGGGGGCGCCGCGGGTTGCGGCTGCTGCGGCGTGCGGAGCGCGACCGGATGTGGTGGGGGAAGCGGTATGGTCAGGCGCTGCCCCACGGTCAGTTCCCGGGGTGTGTGAATAGCGTTCAGTCGCATCACCTCGGGGATCAGCCGTTCGGCTGCGGCGTTGGAGAGGCCGTATTCCCGCATCAGGATCAGAAAGAGGAAGTCGCCCGCTTTGACGGTGTAGCTGCTGGTTCCCTCGCGGCCGGCCGTTTCGGCCGCCGCCGGTGCCGCGTCTTTGCGTCTGCCCCGGTGTGGTGGTTTGCTGCTGCCGGCCGGTGCCCGGCGCAGTTCCCTCAGGTCGATCTCGAAGCTCTCCTTGGGCGTGGCGGATGCCCCGGAAGGGTGTTGCCCCAACTCCCGCACATCGATGTCGAAATTCGTCTGGCCGGCCATGGCACTGCTGCTGTAGTAGAGAACGATCAGCATGAGAAACGCCGTACCCGCCAAATGTTTCATCGATGCCATCCCCACCCCTGTCCGCCGTTGCCGCGAATAATCCGCCCAATGATTCATATGCATACCTGCCGCAGGAATTCCAGGCTTTTCAGACGCTTGCCCGCATGGGCGGCAAGTGCCTCGTCCAGCAGCCCGCCGGCCTGGGAGAGCGTCTCGCCGGGAAAGGGAACAAGGCCGAAACGGCCGGTCCCCATGCAGGCCAGCAGGGTCTTGAGGGTGGCGGTAGCCAGCGGCCTGCCTGCCGCGGCGCACTCCCGGCAGACCGGCTCGCACCCCTGGGCCAGGAGCGCCCCGCCTGCCCCGAAGGGGGCGCCGCAGCGGCCGCACTGTTCCAGTGCCGGACGGTACCCCAGGATGTTGAGCAGGTTGATCTCGAAGAAGCGGCGGTCACATTCGTCGGCAGCCGTTGTTTCCAGCCGGTCCAGCCAGGCGGCCAGCAGGCGGTAGAGCCGGGGCAGGGGATGTCCTTCCGGGGTCATGGCCTCCACCAGTTCACAGGCATAGAGGGCATGGGCGATGCGGGGCAGATCGGCGCGGATGCCGGTGTAGACGCTGATGATCTCCGCCTGCTGGAGTCCCGACAGGCCGTCCTTGATCCTGACCTGGCCCTCGATGCGGGCAAAGCTCTCCAGGGCTGCGCCGAAGCGCTTGCGGCTCTTCCTGGCCGCCCGGGCAAAGGCCTTGATGCGGCCGTGCTCCAGGGTAAACAGCGACGCGATCCGGTCGCTGTCGCCGTAGTCGAGGGTCGAGAGGACAATGGCCTGGAGCTTCTCGTCACGCATCGACTCAGTGCGCCTCGCTCCAGTTGGCGCCGTGACTGATATCCACCTTCAGGGGCACCCTGGTCTCCACGGCATGGGACATCTCCTCCTCCACCAGCAATTCCATCGCCAGCAGTTCCCCCCCCGGCACCTCGAAGACCAGTTCGTCATGAACCTGCATGATCAGGCGGCTTGCCAGCCCTTCGGCCCGCAGGCGCCTGTCCACGCGGATCATGGCGCACTTGATGATGTCGGCCGCCGAGCCCTGGATCGGGTAGTTGATGGCATTGCGCCGGGCAAAGGCGGCCACGTTGCCGTTTTGGCTTCCGATATCGGGGATCGGCAGGCGGCGCCCCAGGATGGTGGTGACGAAGCCGGTCTCTTCGGCCTGGCGGATGCAGGCGTCCAGGAATGCGATGGCGCCGCTGTGGCGCTCTTTGTAGGCGGCTATGAACTCCTCGGCCGTCTTGCGGGCGATACCCAGTTGTTTGGCCAGGCTGAACGACCCCTGGCCGTAGATGATGCCGAAGTTGATGGTCTTGGCCTGGCGGCGCATCTCGGAGGTGACCATCTCCGGGAACAGGCCGAACACCTCGGCCGCGGTGCGGGTATGGATGTCCTGGTCGTGGGCAAAGGCGTGGCAGAAGACAGGATCGCCGGACAGGTGGGCCAGGACCCGCAGCTCGATCTGGGAGTAGTCGGCGGCGACGAACCAGGGGTCGTCAAAGAACGAGGCGACGAAGGCGCGGCGGATCCGCCCGCCTTCTTCCGTGCGCCCCGGGATGTTCTGCAGGTTGGGGTCGGTCGAGGCGAGCCGGCCGGTGTTGGCGCCGGCGATCGAATAGGAGGTGTGCACCCGGCCGGTTTTGGGGCTGACCAGGCGGGGCAGGGCGTCCGTGTAGGTGGATTTGAGCTTGGCGACCCCGCGGTAGTCAAGGATCAGGCGGGCGATCTCGTGCTCCTCCGCCAGGCTGGTCAGAACCTCGTTGTCCGTGGACCAGCCGGTCTTGCCCTTGGTCTTCTTGCCGCTCTTGAGCCCCATGCGTTCGAACAGCGCCTCGCCCATCTGCTTGGGGGAATTGAGGTTGAACGGTCCTCCGGCCAGGGCAAAGATGCGTCCCTCCAGTTCAGCCAGCCGGGTGGCGAAGTCTCTCGACAGGCCCTCCAGCATGGTCGTATCCAGCAACACGCCATGGTCCTCCATTGCCGCCAGGATCGACACCAGCGGCATCTCCACGTCGCGGAACAATCCCTCCAGTCCGGCCTCCCTCAGCTGGGGTTCGAATTTTCGCCTGAGCAGCCAGGTGGCGTCGGCGTCTTCGCAGGCATAGCGGGAGGCGGCCCCGATCTCCACGCGGGAGAAGTTCACCTGTCCCTTGCCCTTGCCGGTCACCTCCCCGTAGGAGATCATCTTGTGCCCCAGGTGCTCCAGGGAGAGGGCGTCCAGGCCGTGTCCGCCGCGGGCCGGGTTGAGGCAGTAGGAGGCAACCATGGTGTCGAACCAGACCCCGGCCACGCCGATGTCCTGATTGGCCAGCACCTGCATGTCGAACTTGATGTTCTGGCCGGCCTTGCGCAACGAGGGGGTCTCAAAGAGCGGTCGCAGGCGGTCCAGGACCTGCTGACGGTGGATTTGGCCCGGGGCGAACTCCTCCTTGTGCTGGTGGGAGGTGAATAACGTCCCCTCCTCCACGGAGTGGGGGGAACGGGATGTTACATGCCCCACCGGGATGTAATACGCCTCGTGGTCCTTGAAGGAAAACGACAGCCCGACAATCGCCGCCTCGCGGGGGTCGAGGCTGGTGGTCTCCAGGTCGAAGGCGAACTCACCGGCCTGCTCCAGCGCCTGGGCCAGAGCCTCCAACGCCTCCGCCGTGGCGACGGTACGGTAGCTCTCCGCGGACAGGGTGGCCTGGGCGGTCAACTCCTTGATCAGGGTGGTGAAGCCGTATCGCTTGAAGAAGGCGTTCAGGGACACGGTGTCCGGTTCCCTGCGGGCCAGGTCATCCAGGCCGATCTCCAGCGGCACGTCGCGCACGATGGTGGCCAAGCGGCGGGACAGCAGTGCCTGGTCGCGGAACTCGCGCAGTTTCTCGCCGATTTTGCCCTTGACCTCGCCGGCCCGCTCAAGCAGCGCGTCCAGCGAGCCGAATTCCTGGATCAGTTTGATGGCGGTCTTCTCGCCGATGCCCGGCACGCCGGGGATGTTGTCCGAACTGTCACCGGCCAGGCCGAGGATGTCCGCCACCAGTTCCGGCCCCACGCCGAAGCGCTCCCGCACCTCCGGGATGCCCGACGCCACCCCCTTCATGGTGTCAAGCAGGGTGACCTCGCCGGTCACGATCTGCATCAGGTCCTTGTCGCCGGTCACCACCACCACCCGGCCGCCGCTTGTGCTGAAGCGGCCGGCCAGGCAGCCGATGATGTCGTCCGCCTCGAAACCCTCCAGCTCCAGTACCGGAATGTTGAAGGCGTTCACCACCTCGCGGATCGGTCCGACCTGGAGGCGCAGATCGTCCGGCATGGCGGCGCGGTTGGCCTTGTACTCCGGGTAGATCCCGGTCCGGAAGGTGATCCGGCCTGCGTCGAACACCACTGCCACGTGTTTCGGGTCGTGATCCTTGAGCAGCTTGAGCAGCATCTGGATGAAGCCGTAGATGGCGTTGGTGGGAAAGCCAGAGGGTGAGGAGAGGTGGCGGATGGCGTAATAGGCGCGGTAGATGTAGGAGGAGCCGTCAACCAGGTAGAGGGTGTCATCATGGTTCATGGCGTTCCACCTGCGTCCGGCTGTTCGCGGGTGAAGACCACGAACGCCATGCTCGGCCTTCTGCTGGATTCGCGCATGGCGAACTGCATGCCGTCAAAGCGCCAACCGCTGGCGGTCCACTCGTTGAGCGCCTTCTCGATGGTCTCGTCGGTCACTGTCCCCAGTTCGACCACTTTATAGATCAGCATAGCCCTTCCTCTGCGTTGTTTCGCACATAGTAGCCAATGGTGGCCAACTCTTCAAGGAGAAACGAAAAAGGCGGCCCGCGGGCCGCCTCTCCTTCTTGCCATGTGCTTCTGAACTACTTCTGGAAACCCAGCTTGGTGGAGATCTCCTCCGCCGCCTTCACCACCAGCGGGATCAGTTCTGTTTCTATGCGCTCATCCGAGAAGCGCATGGAGGGACCGGAGATGCTGACCGCGCCGATGATACGGCGGGTGTAGTCGCGGATCGGTGCGCCGACGCATTTTACGCCGATATCGAGTTCTTCGTTGTCAATGGCATAACCCTGCTCGGCAATGACCTTGAGCTGCCGCTTGAGGGTGTCCCGATCGGTGATGGTGTTGTTGGTGAAACGTTTCAACTCCTTGGTGGGGAGATAGTTCTCCAGCTCTTCGTCGCTCATGTAGGCGATCTGGACCTTGCCGGCGGCGGTGCAGTAGGCCGGCAGGCGCGAACCGACCCGCGGCACGACCCGTACGGTCATGTCTGTCTCCACCGCGTCCAGGTAGATGATGTTGAGTTCCTTGAGGATGGCCACGTAGGTGGTCTCGTTGCACTCCCTGACCAACGCCTCCAGCACCGGCTTGGACTGGCGCAACAGCCCCATCTGGCGGATGAAGGTCTGGCCGAGTTCCAGGGTTTTGAGACCCAGGCGGTAGTTCTCAGTCACCCGGTTCTGTTCGATGTAGCCGCGCGACTCCAGTGTCGCCAGCAGCCTGAACACGTTGTTTTTATGGAGCTTCAGACGTTTGCTGAGCTCGGTGACGCCCAATTCGTCAATTTCATCGTGGAATTGCTCCAACAGATCAAGGGCGTGGGATACGGCCTGGATGAGGTATTCCGATTTTTCTTTTTTTGCCATGGTGGTGTCCTGTTAAGTGGATTAATGAGGAATTGTGCGACTCATAATATGCTGAAAAATGGTAAAAATATCAAAATGGATCGTGATCGGGACAATTTTGCGCCTTTATGTTAAAAACATAGAATATTGTTTTATAATTGTCAAGTGCGAAAAATTGCTTTATATTTTATTTCCGGGTCACAAAAACCTGGTAGACCGGCAGCGGATAAATAGAACAAATCGGAGGTCGGTTGATGTTGAACCTGAGAAAAAAGATCCTCGTGGCCATCGACGGTTCGCCGCAATCCGACAAGGCCGCCGAGGAGGCCGTCAGGATGGCGATCGACAATCGCAGCCCATTCAAGAGCCGTATCTATGCCCTGCTGGTTCTGCCCAATGCCCCCACCTCCACCTACGCCGACTTCGTCCCCGCGGCTCCGCTGACCGAAACCGAGAAGTGGGACGAATTGCGGCGCCGGATCTTTTACGTGATCGAAAAGTGCGCCGCCGAGAACGATGTGCCCCTGGAGATGATCGTCGAGTACGGCGAACCGGTGGACAAACTGCTGGAATTTGCCAAGCAGGAGGAGATTGACGTCATCGTCATCGGCAGTTCGGGCAAGGGTTTCATCCAGCGCAAGCTCAAGGGGAGCGTCTCCCACAAGGTGGCCACCAGCGCCCCCTGCTCGGTCTACATCGTGCGCGGGTAAAATTTTAGCATCCGCCACGGAGACAGAGAAAACCGAACAATACATATTAACAGGGATGAAGGGGATAAACAGGATGAAAGCATAAAAAGATTCACCCCCGAAAAAGTTGTTTTTTTAGATATGATCCCGTTAATCCCGTGTATCCCTGTTAAATCGTTTTTGATGTTTTCTATGCTCTTCTTTGTGTGTATATTTTGTTTATCAATCGGTTTATTCCATCTGAAAGGCAGTCCATGACATTCACGCAGTTCTTCCGTCCCCTCCTCCTGGTCGTTCTCCTTTGTGTACCGTTGCCAGCCCTGAGTGCCGATTCCTTCCGCGTCCCGATCCTGCTGTATCACCGCCTGGGGCCGACCGTTGCCGACGGCATGACCATCACCACCACGGTGTTCGAATCCCACATGAAATACCTGCACGACAACGGTTACACCGTGATCCCGTTGCGCCGGCTGGTTGATCATTATCTCGGCAAGGCGCCCGCCCCTCCGCCGAAATCAGTGGTGATCGTGGCGGACGACGGCCACAAATCCGTCTACGAGTACATGCTGCCGGTGATCCGCAGGTACCGCTATCCGGTCACCCTCTTTATCTATCCATCGGCCATTTCCAACGCAAAGTACGCCATGACCTGGGACCAGTTGCGCGAGTTGAAAAAGACCGGCCTGTTCGATCTCCAGTCCCACACCTACTGGCACCCCAACTTCAAGCGGGAAAAACGCAAGCTCACGCCGGAGGCCTACGAAAAGCTGGTGGAAACCCAGTTGAAGAAGGCCAAGGTCAAGATCGAGTCCGAGACCGGTGGGCAGGTCAACCTGCTTGCCTGGCCGTTCGGCATCTACGACGACTATCTGCTTAAAAAGGCGGCCCAGGCCGGATATGTGGCCACCTTTACCATCGAACGCCGTCACGCCACGCCGTCCGACCCGGTCATGAAGCTGCCCCGCTACCTGCTGATCAATGCCGACAGCGGCAAGGCCTTCTCCCAACTGCTGGAGGGGAAGGCGGTCAAGCGCAACGTCGTCTACTGATGGTCATGTATGATCATGAGTGAAAAGCGGGCTTTGGACAAAAAGCACCCCTGCCCCGATTGCAGCTGTTGCCAGTGGTGTTCCGACGACCGCTGCCGGCTCTGCCTCAAGCGCTCGGGCTGCCGGCGCCGCAAGTTATCCCTGGCCGAGCAGATCGCGCTCTACGATGCCCTGAACAGCGCGGCGGCCGCCGACGGCGATACGCAAGAATAACAAAGGGCGTCCGAAGGGACGCCCTTTGTTATTCACCGGTGCGTTGTCCCCTACTTGCCCGCCAGTTCCTTCGAACGTTGGGTGGCCGCATCCACGGCGTCCATGATCAGCCCCCGGAAACGGCCGTTTTCCAGGGCATGCAGGGCGGCGATGGTCGTGCCGCCGGGAGAGGTGACCCGCTCCCGGAGCAGGGCCGGATGCTCGCCGGTTTCGGCGGCCATGCGCGCCGCGCCCAGCACGGTCTGCACCGCCAGGCTCGCGGCCACATCCCGCGGCAGTCCGTTCTTTACCCCGGCATCGGCCAGGGCCTCGATAAAGGTGAAGACATAGGCCGGGCCGCTGCCGGACAGGCCGGTCACGGCGTCCATCTGTTTCTCCGGCACGGTGACAACCACCCCGACGAGGGAAAATATCTCCCGAGCGATCTCCAGGTCATGGCCGGTGGCCTTCCGGCCGGGGCAGAGGGCGCTGGCCGCGGTCTGGACCAGGGCCGGCGTGTTGGGCATGCAGCGCACCACCCGCACGCCGTTGGTCAGGGTCTCTTCGATGAAACCGGTGGAGATGCCGGCCATGATGGAGATGATCAGCTTGTCCGATGATATCGCCGGCTCCAGGCCGGTCAGTACGCTGGCCGCCACCTGGGGTTTGATGGCCAGGATGATGATCTCGGCTTGCCGCGCCACGTCAAGGTTGTCGTCGGTCACCTCGGCCGAATATTCCGCCGACAGGAAGTCCCGGCGCAGCGGCACCGGTTCCGCGACCATGATGGCACCGGCCGGAACACCCCCTCCCAGAAGCCCCTTGATGATGGCCTCGGCCATGTTCCCGCCGCCGATGAATCCGATCTTTTTCCCGTCAAGCATGGTGTAGCCTCCGATATAAATCCAACCCCTCCAAACCTCCCCTTATCAGGGGAGACTTAAAGGTTTCCCCCCTGATAAGGGGGGACTGAGGGGGGTTGGTATAAGGTGTTACTGATCCTCTAGCTTCCGCCGCTCTTGGTGATCAGCATCACCCCGATGCAGACCAGGATGGTGCCGGCCCAGCGCAGGGGGGATACCACTTCTCCCAGGAAATACTGGGACAGGAAGGCCACCAGCACGTAGTTGAGGGCCTGCATGGGGAGCGCCACCGACAGGTCTTCCCAGGAGAGCACCGCCAGCCAGAGAAAGAAGAACACGGCCAGCATGGAGGTGCCCATGATCAGCTTGGGGGTGGTCAGGGCCCTGAAGGCCGTATCCAGGATGCCCCGCAGGTTCATGGCCGAGATGTCCCCCATCTCCTTCATCCCCTTGGCCAGCAGGATATCGCCCACGGTCCCGGCTGTGACCGCCATGAGCATGACTATCAGCGTCTTAAGCATGTGTCTTCACGTCTCCCCGATAATTGCACAGTTCGATCCCCAGGGCAGCCAGCCGCTCCCTGACCCGCGGGCTGGTGATGGCCGCCAGTTCCGACTCGTGGCGGTAATCCGGCATGCGGCGGCTGATCTCCTCGTCCGGGAGGCGGCCGGGATGGAAATAGATCTCGGTCAGCCCCTCTTCCAGGCCGTCCAGGATGTTGAGAACATATTCCTCGGTCATGCGGCCGGAGTTGAGCACCCCCTTGACCTCCCGTGCGTGGCGGATGCCGAGGCGCTCCAGCCGGGGCAGGGCATGGGAAGCCAGCGCGCCGAAGATGACCCGTTCCACGGCCTTGCCCGCGACCCGCTCCCGGTCGAATGCCAGGTTGTGGGAGAGGCGCTCCCGGGAGAGCCGGAAACTGGTGATGCCGTGACGGGGCATCAGTTCGCCCAGAAAGGCGAACACCGTGGGGTGCAGATGGATGTTGAGGTGGCCGTCCAGGTGGGAGAGGGGGATGCCGGCCTCGGCCACCTTGAGGATCTGGGCCTCGATCTCCCGTTTCAACTGCTTGTACAGTCCCTTGTCGAAAAAGTAGCGCATGCCGGCCCCCACAGGGTTGTCCCCGAAGTTGCCGGAGGCGTCCACCAGGCCCGGAATCCGCTCCGGCGGAAGCACCGCCGTGCCCTGCACCAGGGTCAGGTGCAGGCCGACCTGCAGGCCTGGGTTGCGCCGGGCGATCTCCACCGCCTCGTCAAAGGCCGCTCCAGCGGGCATGATCGAGGCGCCGGTGAGGATGCCCTCGCGCCAGGCCTGTTCGACCGCACGGTTGACGCCGCTGGACAGGCCGAAGTCGTCGGCGGTGATGATCAGGCGGCGGCTCATTTGCAGTCGGAGCAGGATTCTTTGCGCTTTCTCATGTACTCCAGGTACTGCCTGCCTTCCTTGAGCAGCTTCCTGCGCTCCTCGCCGTCCACGATCATCCTGCCGATGCTAGCCAGGATGTATTTGGGCCGGAAATAAAACTTGTTGTAGAACTCCTCCACCGAGTTGAAGATCTCGGCGTTGGAGAGGTGCGGATAGTTGATGACGCACTTCTGGTGGCCGGTGTCGTCGATGAACGCGTCCGAGGCGATCCACCCCTGCTCCTTGCAGAGGTCGTAGAACTCGGTGCCGGGATAGGGCGAGGCCAGCGAGGCCTGGATGGAGTTCAGGTCCAGCATCTTGGCGTACTCGATGGTTTCGCGGATGGTTTCCCTGGTTTCGCCCGGAAGCCCCATGATAAAGGCGCCGTGGATGGAGAGCCCCAGCTTCTTGCAGTCTTTGGTGAACTGGATCGCCTGCTCCTTGGTGACCCCTTTCTTGATGTTCTTGAGGATCTGCTCGTTGCCCGATTCGTAGCCCACCACCACGTGGCGCAGCCCGGCCTCACGCATCACCTTCAGCGTCTCGTAGTCGCAGTTGGCGCGGGCATTGATGGTCCAGGAGATGCCCAGGGGCCTGATCAGTTCGGCCACGGCGCGGGCATGCCGTTTGTCGGCCGAGAAGGTGTCGTCGTCGAAGGAGAGTTCGCGCATCTCGGGGATGTTGTCCACGATCCACTTGATCTCCTCATACACGTTGTGCGGGCTGCGGGTGCGCATCTGCCGGCCGGAGAAGGTCTGGGGCCAGAGACAGTAGATGCAGCGGGCCGGGCAGCCGCGGCTGGAGTAGATCGACACGTAGGGGTTCTTGAAGTGGGGGATGATGTACTCTTTGATCGGCAGGTCGCGCCTGTAGACCGGCGCCACGAAGGGGAGGCTGTCCAGGTCGGCGATGGGCGGCCGGTCGGGGGTGTGTACAACCTGGCCCTCCTTCAGGAAACTGATGCCATCCACCCGTTCCCACTCGCGTCCTTCGCACAATTCCTTGGTGGAGTAGTCGAACTCGCCGCGGCAGACGATGTCGATGACGCCTTTGCCGGCCCGGAGCGACTCCTCGGGCAGGATGGTGACGTGGGGCCCGGTCAGGACGGTCACGATGCCCGGCTTGATCTCCTTGATGCGCCGGGCGGTCTCGATGTCGATCGCCAGGGTGGGGGTGGAGGTGTACATCACCACCATGTCGAAATCCCTGGCGATGGTGAGGCACTCTTCCAGGGTCAGCTTCTGCACCGGCGCATCCACCACCCGGCTCCCCTCGATCATCCCGGCCGGATAGCAGAGCCAGGTGGGATACCAGAATGAGGTCACCTCGCGGGATGCCTGATAGCGCGCACCGGCGCCGCCGTCAAAATCCTCGAAGGTGGGGGGATTCAGAAAAAGGGGTTTCATCACTGCTCCTTGTGTGGTTCGTAAAAACCGATAACTTATAAGTAACCCGCGAAAAAGTCAAGGTTTGTGCCAGGAGCCCCGTAAAACGGGGCGTTCGGGGATTGGCTGGCCGGCGTGTTCCATCACCCCTGTGGCGACTATCTCTTTTTCGGCTGCCTGGCGATGACCTGATCCCTGATCTTCTCGTAAACGGCTTGGGGTATGATCTTGCGGGACTTGAGCTGGGTCTTGTTGGCATAGGGGCGGTTGGCAACGATCCTGGCGGCGAGGGCCCCGCCCAGGCCGGGGATGGCCTTCAACTCGGCCGAGGTTGCGCTGTTGATATCCACCAGTTCCCTTTTGGCCGGCCCCTTGGTATCGACGGCCCCTGCCCCGGCTGTCGGTTTTGCGACCTGGGCCTTGGTATCGGCGGCAATGGAGGCGTCGGCGGCAAGCAGCAGTGCCATAACGCTCAACACGATGCCGGCGAGACGGTTTTTCATTGGCGTTCCTCCTTGAAGAGAGTGAAGAAGGATCTTTCTAGCAGGTGCGTCCCTGCCTGTCAACGGCGCATGCGGAGAGAAAGTCCCGGATAAGAGCAAAGGTCTCTTTGGGGCGCTCCTCGTGCGGGTTATGCCCGCAGTCGGGGATGATGACCAGCCGGGAATCGGGGAGCACTCCGTGGAGACGTTCTCCCTGCCATGGTTTGACAATCCGGTCGTGCTCGCCCCATAACAGCAGCACCGGGATGGGGAGCCCGGCGTACCCCGCGGCGAGTTGCGCGGCGTTGGCGGGGAGAATCTGGCGCACCGTGCGCGAGAGCGCCGGGGATGCGTCCTGGCAGCGATACCCGGCGGCATAGCGTTCGACCAGGTGGTCGGTGATCAACTCCCAACGGTAAAAGGCGCGCTTCAGGGCGCCGCGGGCGATCGTTTCGGCCGGGACGGCATTCATCAGCAGGGGACCGATGAACGGCAGGCCGAGAATCCGCATGAAGAAAGGGACCTGCTGGGGGAATGCGGGCGCTCCGATCAGGACCAGGCGTCCCACGTCCGGGCAGTCGAGCGCCGTCAACAGCGCCACCGCGCCACCGAAGGAGTGCCCGATGAGGGTGACGTCGGTCAGCCGCCGTGAACGGATGTATGCCGTTATGATGCGGGCATTGTGCAGGGCGGTATAGTCGCCGCCGGGCTGCTTGGACGAGCCCCCGTGCCCCTTCAGGTCCACGAGGTGCAGCGTGAACTCCTCAGCCGGGAAGAGTGGCGCCAGGTCGTCCCAGGTGCGCAGGGTGGCGGCGAAGCCGTGCAAGAGCACGACGGCGTGCGGGCCGCGCCCCGCGACCCGGTACCGCAGGTACTCGCCGGATGAATGGACGAACAGGGAAGGTGCGGATGCGGTGTCGGGCATGATGAACACCCTTTCCAGAATGGAGCTGCCTGTTGATTTCATAGGTCCGCCCCGGCAATTTTGCAAGAATTTCTTTTCACCATTGTCCAGGAGTGTGGTATGTGAAATAGGTACGATCAATCACGGCACTGATATGCAAGGAGATGAGCAATGAGCCACAAGAAACCCGAAATCACCTTCAAGTACCTCTTCAATTACGGTTACAACCCGACCTATGTCAACGGCGCCCAGGGCGGGTTTTCTCCCCGTGGCGAGATGGTGATCCATTTCTACATGGAGCGCCAGGGGCTGCCCGAAACCATTACCCACGAGATCACCCCCGATGGCGCCATCGGCAGGGAGACCGGCATGGAGCCGGCCGATCTGAACAAGAGCATGGTGCGATTCATCGATACCGG
>DAIERH010000004.1 GCA_027346925.1 Geobacter sp. | reverse complement strand
CTGGGATTCGCTCGGTGAGTTCCTGGCACTTGCCGTGTCCCTGGAGCACCTGGCAGCTACCTTCAAGAACGAAAAGGCCCAGCTCCTGGCAGATACCCTTGACCAGGCCAACACCAAGTTCCTGGACAACAACAAGAACCCTGCCCGCAAGGTCGGTCAGATCGACAACAGGGGGAGCCACTTCTACCTGGCCATGTACTGGGCCGAGGCTCTGGCAGAGCAGACCAAGGACAAGGACCTGGCGGCCCGTTTTACCAAGGTGGCGCAGCAACTTCATGAAAACGAGGCGAAGATCAACGAGGAGTTGATCGGTGCCCAGGGCAAACCGCAGGATATCGGCGGTTACTATATGCCGGATCCGGTCAAGACGGAAAAGGCCATGCGTCCCAGCGCAACCCTGAACGCAATCATTGATGGCATCGCCTAAGTAGTGCAAGGGGGAGGGGTCTTTTGACCTCTCCCCTGTCTGACGTTGTTCGGTTGCCCTTGATGACCGTATTCTAGGAAAGGAGGAGGGATGTCCTATACGTACGTAACAGTCCCCCAGGGGGAAAAGATCACCATGGGTAGCGACGGCAAGCTGAATGTGCCGAACAACCCGATCATTCCCTTTATCGAGGGCGACGGTACCGGTATCGATATCTGGAAGGCCTCGGTGCGCGTTTTCGATGCAGCTGTCGAAAAGGCGTACAATGGCACGAGAAAGATAAGCTGGATGGAAGTCTATGCCGGAGAAAAGCCGTTCAACATGTTCCGTGCGGAAATGGGAGACAAGGCATGGTTGCCCGATCAGACCGTTGCAGCCTTCAAGGAGTTCCTGGTGGGTATCAAGGGTCCCCTGACCACCCCCATCGGCGGCGGTATCCGTTCGTTGAACGTTGCCCTGCGCCAGCTGCTCGATCTGTATGTCTGTCTGCGCCCCGTACGCTGGTTCCAGGGCGTCCCTTCGCCGGTCAAAAAACCGGAAGACGTGGACATGGTCATCTTCCGCGAAAACTGCGAGGACATCTACGCCGGCATCGAATGGATGCAGGGCACAACCGAGTGCGACAAGGTCAAGCGGTTCCTCATCGAGGAGATGAAGGTCACCAAAATCCGTTTCCCGGCAACCTCCTCCATCGGCATAAAGCCGATCTCCAAAGACGGCTCGGAGCGCCTTGTCCGGGCCGCGATCGAGTATGCACTTTCCCACAAGCGCAAGTCCGTTACCATTGTCCACAAGGGCAATATCATGAAGTTCACCGAAGGTGCCTTCAAGGATTGGGGCTATGCGCTTGCCAAGAACGAATTCCGCGCTCAGGTCGTATGCGAGCGCGAATCCTGGATCATCGACAACAAGGACAGGAATCCCGGCCTTTCCGTGGAAGACAACGCCAGGATGATCGATCCGGGTTACGACATGATGACGCCGAAACAGAAGGCCGATATCTGTGCCGAAGTGGCGGAGGCCCTCACGCTGATGCCGACCCACGGTAACGGCCAGTGGAAGAAGCTCCTGATGATCAAGGACACCATTGCCGACATCACCCTGCAGCAGATCCTGACCCGCGCCAAGGAGTTCGACGTGGTTGCCTGCATGAACCTGGAGGGAGACTTCCTGTCCGATGCCCTTGCAGCCCAGGTAGGGGGGATCGGCATTGCCCCCGGTGCCAACATCAACTATGTCACCGGGCATGCCATCTTCGAGGCGACCCACGGTACAGCGCCCAAGTATGCCAACCTGGATAAGGTCAACCCGGGCTCCGTGATCCTCTCCGGGGTGATGATGCTGGAGTACCTGGGGTGGGGGGAAGCTGCCCATATGATCGTCAGGGCCATCGACAAGACCATCGGCCAGAAGCGCGTCACCTACGACTTCGAGCGCATGATGCAGGGGGCCACTCTTCTTTCCTGTTCCGGCTTTGCCGATGCGTTGATCGAAAACATGAAACTGCACAACTAAGTCTCGTGGGGACGGTTCCTGGACCGCCCCTATCTTGATTTATGGAACATCAAACCAAAGAGGAGGAGACAGATTATGGCACGTAAAAAGATTTCTCTTATCGGCGGCGGTCAGATCGGTGGCGTTCTTGCACAGCTCTGCGCGTTGCGCGAACTTGGCGATGTGGTCCTGTTCGACATCGTCGAGGGACTTCCCCAGGGCAAGATGCTCGACATTGCAGAAGTCGGACCGGTTGACGGCTTCGACGTCAACCTGAAGGGGACTAACAGCTATGAAGATATCAAGGACTCCGATATCGTCATCGTTACCGCCGGTCTTCCCCGCAAGCCGGGCATGAGCCGCGACGACCTGATCGAGGTC
Source organism: Geobacter sp. (assembly GCA_027346925.1). GTDB lineage: Bacteria > Desulfobacterota > Desulfuromonadia > Geobacterales > Pseudopelobacteraceae > JACPFJ01. Next base: position 27,950 of record DAIERH010000004.1, on the reverse strand, counting down.
AACTCCAAGATCATGACCCAGGTTGCCGAAGGGATCAAGCAGTATGCCCCCAACTCCATCGTCATCGTCATCTCCAACCCGCTGGACGCCATGGTAACCCTCTGCCAGAAGATCACCGGTTTCCCCTACAACCGCGTCATCGGCCAGGCAGGCGTACTCGACTCGTCCCGCTTCGCTGCCTTCATCGCCTGGGAACTGGGCGTGTCCGTGAAGGACGTGGTAGCCATGACCCTGGGCGGCCACGGCGACGACATGGTGCCGCTCGTCCGCTACACCAGCGTCTGCGGTATCCCGGTCATGGAGCTGCTTGAGCAGAAGTACGGCAGCGCCGCAAAGGCCAAGGAGGTCATGGAAGCCATGGTCAAGCGCACCCGTGGCGCGGGCGGCGAAGTGGTCGCTCTTCTCAAGACCGGTTCCGCCTTCTACTCCCCGGCTTCTTCGGCCATTGCCATGGCCGAGTCAATCCTGGGCGACCAGAAGCGCGTCCTGCCCACCTGCGCCTATCTGCAGGGCGAGTTCGGCGTCAACGGCTATTATGTCGGCGTTCCCTGCGTCCTCGGTGAAAAAGGGATCGAGCGGATCATCCAGTTCAAACTGGATGCCGAGGAGCAGGCCATGATGGACAAGTCGGTGGCCGCGGTCAAAGGCCTCGTCGATAGCATGAAGCTCTGAATTTAACGGCTTCAGGGTTCTTGTGTGAATGCAAAAGAAGGGCATACGCCCTTCTTTTGCCACATTTTAGCCCTGAGATTTTCACACCTTTTATTACGGGAAAAAGGAGTATTTACCAGATGGAAAAAACACTGCCGAAAATCGAGATCATCGAGAAGTACTGCAAGGGGTGCCACATCTGCGTGGAATTCTGCCCCACCAAGGTCCTGGAAATGCAGGGCTTTGTAGCGGCCGTCAAGAACCTTGAGGCCTGCATCAAGTGCATGCAGTGCGAACTGCGCTGCCCCGACTTCGCCATCAAAGTCATCACCGAATAATCCAACGGGAGGAATGAACAGTGTCAAAAAAAGTAGCGTTTCTTCAGGGTAACGAGGCTGCATCGCACGGCGCGCTCTATGCCGGCTGCAACTTCTTTGCAGGCTACCCGATCACACCCTCGACCGAGGTGGCCGAGGTCATGTCCGCCGAACTGCCCAAGATCGGCGGCAAATTCATACAGATGGAAGACGAGATCGGCGCCATGGCCGCCATCCTGGGTGCGTCCCTGGCCGGCGCCAAGGTCCTGACCTCCACCTCCGGCCCCGGTCTCTCCCTCAAGCAGGAACTGATCGGCTACGGCTGCATCGCCGAGATCCCCTGCGTCATCTACAACGTCATGCGTGGCGGTCCCTCCACCGGTATGCCCACCGGCCCGAGCCAGTCGGACGTGATGGCCGCCAAGTGGGGCACCCACGGCGACCATCCGGCCATCTGCCTGGTACCGGCCTCGGTCCAGGAGACCTACGAAGAGGTTATCCGCGCCTTTAACCTGGCCGAGAAGTACCGCACTCCGGTTATGGTCATGCCGGACGAGATCGTGGCCCACATGCGTGAGCGCATCGTCTTTCCGGAGCCGGGAGAGATCGCCGTCGAGCCCCGCAAGACCCCGACCGTGCCGCCCGAGCAGTACAAACCCTACGACACCAGCTTCGGCGACGTGCCGCCCCTGGCCGCCTACGGCACCGGCTACAAGTTTCATGTCACCGGTCTCAACAAGATGCAGGACGGCTTCCCCACCACCAAGGCCGAAGTAGTCCAGGCCGAGGAGGAGCGTCAGGTCCGCAAGGTCGAAGCCAACGTGGACGATATCGTCACCTTCGAGGAGTACATGCTGGATGATGCCGAGGTTGTGGTCATTGCCTACGGCTCCACCTCCCGTTCCGCCCGTTACGCCGTCAATGCGGCCCGCGAACAGGGGATCAAGGCCGGCATGTTCCGCATCAAGACCTTCTGGCCGTTCCCGGACAAGCAGATCAAGGCCCTGGCCCAGAAGGCCAAAGGCTTTATCGTGCCGGAGATGAACCTGGGCATGTGCGCCATCGAAGTCGAGCGCAATGCGCAGGGTAAGGCCCCGGTCCTCGGTATCTTCCGCGTTGACGGTGAGCCGATCAATCCCGATCAGATCCTCGAGAAGATGAAGGAGGTTAAGTAACCATGGCTTTTGATTACGATAAATATATTCGTCCCGGCAAATTGCCCCACATCTGGTGCCCCGGCTGCGGCCACGGCATCGTCATGAAGGGGTTGATCCGGGCGATTGATTCCCTGAAGCTGGACACGAAGAACACCGCCATCGTATCCGGTATCGGCTGCGCCTCCCGTCTGCCCGGCTACATGGACTGCTGCACCCTGCACACCGCCCATGGCCGCGCCGCGGCCTTCGCCACCGGCGTTAAGATGGCCAAGCCCGGCATGAACGTCATCCTGGTTGGCGGCGACGGCGACGGAACCGCAATCGGCGGCAACCACTTTATCCATGCCTGCCGCCGTAACATCGACATGACCTATATCATCCTGAACAACAAGATCTACGGCATGACCGGCGGCCAGTTCTCTCCCGCCACGCCGACCGGTGCCAAGGCGTCCACTACCCCCTACGGCAACCCGGACCCTGCCTTTGACATCGCCAAGCTGGCCATCGGCGCCGGTGCCACCTTCGTGGCCCGCGGAACCGCCTACCATGCCGCCCAGATCGACAAGCTGATCGCCGAGGCCATCCAGCACAAGGGTTTCTCCGTGGTGGAGATCCTGGACGACTGCCCCACCACCTTTGGCCGCCGCAACAAGTTCAAGTCGGTCATCGAGATGATGAACCATCTCAAGGAGATCGCCGTCCCGGTCAAGGCCGCCGAGAAGATGAGCGCCGAGCAGTTGCAGGGCAAGGTCCTCACCGGTGTGCTCTACAAGGAAGATCGGCCCGAATATACCAGCGAGTACGCCAAGGTTATCGAGCGTGCCCAGGCCGGCAAGTAATCATTACAGGAAAAAGGAGCGATAGAGATGTCCAGATATGAACTCAGATTTTCCGGTGCGGGCGGACAGGGTCTGATCACCGCCGGGATCATTATGGCAAAAGCCGCCTCCATCTATGAAGGGAAACAGGCCGTACAGTCCCAGAGCTACGGTCCGGAGGCCCGCGGCGGCGCCTCCAAGTCGGAGGTCATCATCTCCGATGGCCCCATCGACTATCCGAAAGTCACCCAGTGCGACGCACTGCTGGCCATGACCCAGGAAGCGGCCAACAAGTACTCCCATGACCTGAAGGAAGGTGGCGTGCTGTTGATCGATTCCGACCTGGTCAAGAATGTCCCGCCCGGGAACTTCAAGACCGTTGCCTTCCCGATCATCAACACCGCCAAGAACGACGTGGGCCGCGAGATTGTCGCCAACATCGTCGCCCTCGGCGCCATGGTCGCCCTGACCGGCCAGGTCAGCCGGGAGAACGCCGAGAAAGCCGTTCTTTCCAGCGTGCCCGAGGCATTCCTGGAGCTGAACAAGAAGGCCTTCAGCATGGGGTATGACAAGGCCGTGGCTGCCAGCGCCTAGTCGTAGGTTTCATTTCTGCAATGCAAAAGGGCCCGGTGCGCATGCGCCGGGCCCTTTTGCGTTTTGCGTCGCAGGCCAGTCTCCCGCAAGGGAGCGGGAGAGTCGGAAAGCGTGCTCTCGAGTGCCTGGCCGGTCAGTGCATCGGCCCCGGTCTCGCCCTCCGCACCTTCTTGAACAGAACGACCGAGCCGGCGCAGACCAGGCAGATCAACGCAAGCAGCCGGAAGTTGTTGACGAAAGCCCAGAGGGTCGCCTGCCGCTGCAATTCCCCGTACATCACCGCCTGAGCCCTGCGGGCCGCGTCGGCTTGGTCGAAATGGCCCGCCAGGTAGCTCAGCAGGGCCTGGCTTCGCAAGCCGAAGGCGATGTCGCCGGGGGTCAGGTGGGCGACCATCGTGGCCTGGTGGACCTGGGCGTCCCTGATCAGCATGGTGGTGACGGCGGAAATGCCGACGCTGCCGCCGACGTTGCGCATCAGATTGAAGATGCCGCTGGCGTTCCCCATCTCCGCCTGGGGCAGGGTGCCCATTGCCACGGCCGAGAGTGGTACGAAGATCATGGAAAGCCCCACCCCGGTGAAGACGCTCGGCCAGACAATGTTGCTCATGGCGATCTCCAGGTTGATGGCGCCCAGCCACCAGAGGGATGCGGCAACCACGATGAAACCGGTGGCGATCAGCTTGCGGAAATCGACCTTGTCGGAGAGGTAACCGACCACCGGCATGGTCATCAGGGCGCCGGCGCCCCGCGGGCTGACCGCCAGGCCGCTCTGGAGGGCCGAATAGCCCATCAGGGTCTGGAGAAACAGGGGCAGCAGGGTAATGGCGCTGTAAAGGGCCACGCCCACCATGGTGATCAGCACGATCCCCACCGCGAAGTTCCGGTCGCGAAGCACCCGGAGATTGACCACCGGCTCTCCGACCGTCAGTTCCCGAACCAGGAAGGCCATAAGCGACAGGACGCTGGCGGCGGCAAACCAGCGGACCCAATCGGCGGCAAACCAGTCGTCCTGTTGCCCCCGGTCGAGGATGATCTGCAGGGTGGCCAGCGCCACGGCCATCAGACCGAATCCCATGGCGTCGATCCGTCCGGGGCGCGCTTCGCGGATGTAGGGCGGGTCCTCCACAAAGGCGTTGATCATGACCACCGCCATGACCCCCACCGGGATATTGATGTAAAAGGCCCAGCGCCAGGTATAGTTGTCAGTCAGCCATCCCCCCAGTGTCGGCCCCAGAATCGGCGCCACCACCACGCCCAGGGCAAAAGCCGCCATGGCCATACCCCGCTTCTCGGGAGGAAAGCTTTCCAGGAGGATGGCCTGGGAAAGGGGCTGGAGTGCGCCTCCACCGACCCCCTGCACGACCCGGGCGAGGATCAGCATGCCGAGGGAGGTGGCCAGGCCGCAGGCGAGGGAGGAACAGGTGAAAAGGACGATGCAGGCCAGCAGGAAGCGTTTGCGCCCGAAACGCCGCGCGAGCCAGCCGCTGGCAGGGAGAATGATGGCGTTGGAGACCAGGTAGCTGGTGAGCGTCCAGGTGGCTTCGTCGGTGGAGGCCGACAGGCTGCCGGCGACGTGGGGAAGCGCTACCGCCACGATGGTGGTATCCAGCACCTCCATGAAGGTTGCCAGCATCACGGCGCAGGCGATGATCCATGGGTTGATGCTCGGCCGCCACTCAGCGGCGCTGCTGTTCATCGCACCCGTACCCGCGGCACCACCGACATCCCCGGCCGGAGGAGATGCTCCCGGTCCTGTCCCTGGTCGATATCGATCCGCACAGGGACGCGCTGCACCACCTTCACGTAGTTGCCGGTGGCATTCTCGGGGGGGAAAAGGGAAAAGCGCGAGCCGCTGGCGCCGCCTATGCTCGTCACGCGGCCGTCATAGGTCCGCCCGTAGGCGTCCACGCTGATGCGTGCCCGCTGCCCCGGGCGCATGCGTCTGAGCTGGCTTTCCTTGAAGTTGGCGGTTACCCAGATGTCGCCCAGCGGCACGATGACGAAGAGCTGTTGGCCGGGCTGGACGTATTGACCCGTTTCCACCGCCTTTCTGCCGACAATGCCATCGACCGGGGCAATGATACCGGTGTAGTCGAGGTTGAGTCTGGCCTGTTCCCACGCGGCCTTGGCCTGTGCGACAGTGGCTTCCGCGCTCTCGGAGCGGGCTCGGGAAACCGCGACTTGCTGGGGCGCTGTCCGGGCGGTTTTTAGATCTGCCTCGGCCTGGGTCAGGCCATCTCGGGCTTGGGCCACCTGCTGGCGGAGGGCCCTGAGCGTTGCCCGCCCCGCATCGACCGTGGCCGCGGTCCCCTTGGCCCTGGCCATTACCTGGTCGTAGTCCTGGCGCGATACGACGCCCCTGGCGACAAGCGCCTCATACCTGGCAAGGTCCGCCTGATCGCGGGTATTGTTTGCCTCGGCTTCGCGGAGCAGGGCCCGGCTCGCTTCGAGTTGCCTTTCCGCGGCCATGACCCCGGCTCTGGCGTTCTCGACCTTGGCCAGGGCCGTTTCCAGTTGGCTCTCCGTGGTGGTTGCGGTGATCGGCACCGAAACCCGGGCGGCACTGGCCGCCGCAAGGGCGTTGGCGTATCCGGCCTCTGCCCGGTCAAGGGCCACCTGGTAATCGGTACGGTCGATCTGCACCAGGACCGTGCCCGCCTTGACCAGTTGGTTGTCCTCGAAGTTTACCCGGGTCACCTGGCCGCTGATGCGGGCGCTGATCGGATTGATGTGCCCGTCGATCTGGGCGTCGTCGGTGCTCTCCCATTGGGCCGCGTACCACCAGAACAGGAATCCGGCGGTGACGGCGCCCGCCGCCAGAGAGGCGAGGAAACGCCGGGAGCGGGGCAGCCGCACCGCCCACGACCGCTCCTTCGGTGCATCCGCCCCTGCTATGACGGTCTCTTCCCGGTATTCCGCGTTCTGATTCATTTCAACGACTCCGTATGGACGGCTCCTTCAGGCGAAGAGCTTGCGCCCCCGCGACCGCGCCTCGGCTCCCGAACCTCCCGGTCCGCCACAGCATCAGGGACAGGGAGGCTGCGTCAGCTTCTCATCACATCCTAACAGAGGTTGGGCGGAAATCCATCCGTATGACCATTTTACACCTATGCGTGTAATCCGGGGCGCCCAAGCCAGGCGGGAGGCGGTATTTTTGCCGACTCTTTGCCTTTCATCCTGATTTCTCTTTTTTTGTTGTTGGTGCGTGAATTTTAATGAATAAATTTCTGAAATATTTTGTGAAATTAACCAGTTGTGTTTGACATTCACTCATTTTTTTGGTATTTCGGCAACATGTATTGCTGATGCTGTCTCTTTGGAGGGCTGATATGGGTAATGACGTGTCAATGGGTGGCGTTACGGCATGAAGGCTCCGCGTTCCGGCAACGGAATCCGGATTTTTTTGTTTTTTATGGTAGCAAAAAATGGATACGTGACAAGATGGGACCAGATTCGGCGACAGGCCGGATGTGGCAAGGGATTGGGTGAGATTGCAGGATCTACCCGATTTGTAGGGGGCGACCCTGTAAATTTCCGGTGATATGCTTGGAGGTAATATGACTAAAAATCTCTTGATTACCGTAGCGACGGTTTTTTTCTCGTCTTTGTTCCTTTTCCCCACACACTCCCGCGCCGATTTCTACAAATACAAGGATGCCAACGGCACCATCAGCATCACCAACGAACTGGACAAGGTGCCGCCCCGGTATCGTTCCAGGGTAAAGGTCGTCAAGGAGGGCATCCCCGCGCCCGCGCCGGGCGCCGCACCCCAGGAGGCACCGGCTGCCGCCAAACAAGATGCGCAGCCGGCAGCATCGCCTCCGGTTGCCGCCAAGGAGGGATGGCTGGGCCGGCAAATGCCGTTGCTGAAGGTGGGCGCGGTCTTGGGGGCGCTGCTGTTTGCTGTGCTGTTCGTCGGTAGACTGGTGGGCTCGCTGCTCCCCCGGGCGGCGGCTACCATAATCCGTATCGGCCTCGTGCTGGGGGTGGGGATATTTATCTTCAAATCCTATTCCGAACAGATCGCAGATGCCTTTGCCAAGGTCAAGGGAGAGGCCGATGTGGCCCAGAAGGCGGTTGACAAACGTTCCGAACGGATTCAAAAGCAGGTCGATCCGTAACCTTTTGCCTTGCCGTCAGCCTGCCGGAAATGCTACTTTAACCTCCATTCTTCCCAATGGAGGTTTTTTCATTTCATGCTCCGTTACCTTACCGCGGGCGAATCCCACGGACCACAATTGACCGCCATTGTCGAGGGGCTGCCGGCCGGCGTCCCTGTCTCCGCCGACCTCATCAACCGTGAACTGTTTCGGCGCCAGCAGGGATATGGGCGTGGCGGCAGGATGAAGATCGAGAGCGATACGGTGGAGATCCTGTCCGGCGTGCGCTGGGGCGAGGCCATGGGCTCGCCCGTGACCCTGGTGGTGCAGAACCGCGACTGGCCCAACTGGCTGGAGAAGATGTCAGCGCAGCCGGACCACCGGGACGATTCAATCGCAGTCACCCGTCCACGTCCGGGACATGCGGACCTGACCGGTGTGCTGAAGTACGGGCACAGGGATGTGCGCAATGTGCTGGAGCGTTCCAGCGCCCGGGAGACGGCGGTCCGCGTGGCTGTCGGCGCCGTGGCAAAACAGTTCCTGGGTGAATTCGGTATCCGTGTGGGCGGGTATGTCACCGAGATCGGCGAGGTCTCGGCAGCCGTGCCCGATCTGCCCCTTGAGGAACGCTGGCGGCTGGCCGCTGCTTCCGAAGTATTCTGCTGCGACGTCGCTGCCGAGGCGGCCATGAAGGGAGCCATCGATACCGCCAAGGGAGACGGCGACACCCTGGGGGGGGTGGTTGAGGTGCAGGTGCTGGGTTGCCCTCCGGGCCTCGGGAGCTACGTGCAGTGGGACCGCAAGCTGGATGCCCGCCTGGCCATGGCCCTGATGAGCATCCAGGCCATCAAGGGGGTGGAGGTGGGCATCGGGTTCGAGGCGGCCCGCCGGCCCGGTTCAAAGGTGCACGACGAGATCTTCCGGGATGAGGCCCGCCCTGACCACGGTGCTGTTGGTGCCTATTACCGCCCCTCCAATAATGCCGGCGGCATCGAGGGGGGCATGTCCAATGGCGAGCCGATCGTGCTGCGGGCCGCCATGAAGCCCATACCCACCTTGTACAAACCGCTCCGCTCTGTGGATATGCGCAGCCACGAGCCGTTCGAGGCGGCTGTGGAGCGTTCCGACACCTGCGCGGTTCCGGCTGCACTGGTGGTGGCAGAGGCCGTGGTGGCGCTGGAGATCGCCAATGCTTTCCTGGAGAAGTTTGGTGGAGATTCGCTGGCGGAAATCAGGCGCAACTACGCGGGGTACCGTGAACAGGTGCGCCATGCCTGAGCGCCCCGTGATCCTGACCGGCTTCATGGGGAGCGGCAAGAGCAGCGTGGGAAGGCTTCTGGCCCAAAGCCTGGGTTGTCCTCTTGTTGACCTGGATGCCGTGATCGTGGAGACGGCGGGGAAATCCATCAACGCCATCTTTGCCGAGGAGGGGGAACCGGCTTTTCGCGCCCTGGAGAGTGCCTGTCTGGAGCGGGCCCTGGCCGGGGGGCGGGCAGTGGTGGCCACCGGAGGGGGCGTTGTGATCGCAGAGGCTAACCGGCAACTGATGGCGCGCCATGGCATCGTCATCAACCTGATGGCATCGCTTCCCCGGGTGCTGGAGCGGCTGGCCGGTGCCACCGACCGGCCGCTGTACGCCGGACAGGACGAAGCAGAGCGCGTAGGGGCCTTGATGGCGGAGCGTGAACAATTTTATTGCGTTGCCGATATTCGGATTGACACGGATGGTAAATCCGTGGAAGATGTTGCCGCAGAGATTCTGAGGTTTTTAAAGGGGTTGGAGCCGTGAGCGTGCTGACCGTCAACCTGGGCGCAAACAGTTACGATATCCTGATCGACCGCGGCAACCTGACGTCGATCGGCCGGCGGTGTGCCGACGAGGGCCTGACGGGGCGCGTGGCGGTGATCACCAACCCGACGGTTGCCGCACTGTACGGTGACCAAGTGCGGCAGTCGCTCTCCGACGCCGGTAACGCCGTCAGCATGATCCAGATACCCGACGGCGAGGAATACAAGAACAGCGCTACCCTGAATAGTGTCTACGACGGGCTGATCGATGCCGATCTTGACCGCAATTCGTTCATCGTGGCCCTTGGCGGTGGCGTTGTGGGGGATCTGGCCGGGTTTGCCGCTGCCACCTATATGCGCGGTATCCCCTTCGTGCAGGTGCCGACCACGCTCTTGGCCCAGGTGGACAGCAGCGTGGGGGGCAAGACGGCCATCGATCACCCCCGCGGCAAGAACCTGGTCGGCGCCTTCTTCCAGCCCCGCCTGGTGCTGATCGACGTGGAAACCCTGACCACGCTGCCCGAGCGCGAGTTCCGGGCTGGCCTGGCCGAGGTGGTCAAGTACGGGGTGGCACTCGATTACACCTTTTTCGACTACTTGGAGCAGCATGTAGCTAGTGTCCTGGCTATGGACCGGGAGTGCCTGATCCAGGTGGTCCACCGCTGCTGTCAACTCAAGGCCAACGTTGTGGAGCTGGACGAAAGGGAAACCGGGCTGCGGGCCGTTCTCAACTACGGCCACACCTTGGGACATGCCCTGGAGACCCTGGCCGGATACCGCCAACTTGTGCACGGCGAGGCGGTAGGGATCGGCATGATGCTGGCCGCGCGCATCAGCGTGGCGCTGGGGCACTGCTCCGCTGCGGAAGGGGTCAGGATCACGGCCCTGCTCACCAGTTTCGGGCTTCGTCTAACGCCGCCGGCCGTCGAGCGGCCGCGCCTGCTGGATGCCCTTTCCAAGGATAAGAAGGGCCGCAACGGGACGCTCAGTTTTATCTGCAACCAGGGCATCGGCAGTTATGTGGTGGAGAAATTTACACCGGAACAGTTGCTTGCCTTGAGCGGATTGGAGGTGTAAGCCATGCATGACGACAGCGCATCGTTCTGGGCCGACATCAAGGAGTACGAGGAACGACTGGGTCGCGACCCGGATTCGTTCCTGTTTGCCCGCCTGGCCGAGATCTATCTCAAGGTCGGGCTGGTTGATGACGCTCTCCATATTGCCCGTCAGGGCGTGGCACGGCATCCCGGCTATGTCGCAGGTCTTCGTGCCCTGGCCCTGACGTGTCATGCCAAGGGGCTTCGGGATGAATGCCGCTCTGTCCTGCAAAAGGTGACCCTTGCCTTGCCCGAGGATGGGGAGGCCCAGAAGATGCTGGGGCGGCTCCTGGCCGGCCAGGGAGATAACGAGGCCGCCGAAAAGGCCTTCCGCACCGCATTGGAATTTCATCCGGATGATGTGGAGTGCCGGGTCGAACTGGAGGCCCTCGAACGGGGCATGGCCCACCCGCCGTTGGAGTTGGCGGGGACCGTTGCGGTGCCTGTCGCTGAAGCACCGGCCGGCGACCGCCTGGACGCCGAATTCGGGGCATTCGAGGAAGAGCCGGAGGAGTTGGAAGAGATCATCGAGGATGCGGAGATCCTCGATATGGACGAGGCCGATCTGCTGGAGGAAGAGGAAGCGGCGGGTGTTGTCGCCGAACCCGCCGAACCCGCCGCATCCGGCATGGAGGGGTACGACCCCCTTTCAACCGCAACCTTGGCCGAGTTGTACGTACAGCAGGGCTTCACCGACAAGGCGCTGGAAGTCTACCGAGCCATCCTGGCCAATGCCCCGGACAATGTCGAAGCGCGGTCACGTGTCGCGGAACTGGAGGGCCAGTGTGTCGCATCCGACGGTTTGGCCGGTGCAGCAAAAACTCGGATTAGGGCGGACAAGGAACCACTTCCGGCGGAGTCATCCTTCCATGCACCCACGGGGGCGGAGGGTGCGCTGGCGATCCTTGAGGGCTGGCTCGGCAACGTCAGGAGGTTGAAGGAATGTCGCTGAGGGATACGCTTGCGGAGATCGTGGATGGTGTTGAAGGGGCCCTTGCAGCTTTCATCATGGCCTACGACGGCATTGCCATCGACGAGTTTATCACGGGCGCAGCGGAATTTGACCTGCAACTTCTGGTCGCCGAGTATGCCACCGTACTCGCCGAGGTCAAGCGGGCCGTCGAAGTCATAAAGGTCGGCGGGTTGGAGGAGGTTGCCATCACGACCAGCCAGGTGCGGGTCTGTCTCCAGTGTCTCGGCAACGATCTGTTTGTGGCACTGGTCGTAGCCAAGGATGGCAATTTCGGCAAGGGGCGCCACCTGCTGCGCCTCAAATCAATCGAACTGGCACGGGAGCTAGCCTGATATGCATTTTCTTGTCCTGCACGGTCCCAACCTCAACCTCCTGGGAAAGCGCGAGCCGGTGGTCTATGGAACGCTGACCCTGGAGGAGATCAATCACTCCATAGAAAACCTGGCCTCGGAACTGGGCTGCAGCGTCTCCTTCCGGCAGTCCAATGCCGAGGGGGAGTTGATCGATGCCATCCAGGCGGCCTCCGGGGTGTATGATGGCATCGTCATCAATCCGGCTGCCTACACCCATACCAGCGTTGCCATCCGCGATGCGCTGGCTTCGGCGGGGATGCCGTTCGTCGAGGTGCACCTTTCCAACATCCACCGCCGCGAGGAATTCCGCCACAAGAGCCTGACCGCCGCGCTGGCGGTGGGGCAGATCTGCGGTTTTGGCCGGGAGAGCTATCTGCTCGGTTTGCGGGCTCTTTTTAGCATCGCTAAAAAATAAGAAATCATCCCCCTTTTCCCCTATGCCGATGTCCCGCTACGGGCAGCAAAAAACAGTTTGTATTTAGGGTTTCACCTATGCTAAAAAACAGGCGCCTTAAGCTGGAGCGCTTTTTCACTGCCAACAGACTTGATGCCATCCTGTTCTCCAGTCTGCCAAACATCTGCTATCTGTGCGGTTTCAGCGGTTCCGAGGGGGTGTTGCTGCTTACTCGTGACAGGGCCTGGTTCCTGTGCGATTCGCGCTACACCGCCCAGGCGGGCGCAGAGGTCGGGGATGCCGTGATCCGGCAGTTCACGGTCAAATGGGATGCCGTGGCCGAGTTGCTGGGAGAGCTGAAACCCGGCCGGGTCGGTTTCGAGGCGGCCCACACCACGGTTGCCGACTTCAAGGTGCTGTCCGATAAACTGGGACAGGTCGAACTGGTGGCGCTCAACGGGGAGTTGGACCAGATACGGTCCTGCAAGGACCAGGGGGAGATCGAACGGCTTCAGGCCGTGGCCGCATGCGCCTCTGCTTCGCTCCTGACGGTGTTGCCGAGGCTGGTGCCCGGCGTCAGCGAACGGGAGATCGCCTGTGAGCTGGAGTTCGAGATGCTCAGGCTCGGGGCTGACGGCAGGGCCTTCGACTTCATCGTGGCATCGGGAGAACGGGGTGCCATGCCCCATGGCCGGGCGTCCGACAAGCTGATTCGCTCCGGCGAACTGGTGACGATCGATTTCGGCGCCGTCAAGGACGGCTATCATTCCGATGAAACGGTGACCGTGGCGCTGGGGCGGCCCGATGAGCGCAGTCGCGAAATCTATCGGGTTGTCAAGGAAGCACACGACCGGGCCATTGATCGGGTCAGGCCTGGCATCGCCTGCCGTGACCTGGATGCGGTCGCCCGGGAGTGTATCCGGCAGCATGGCTATGGCGAGTACTTTGGGCATGGCCTGGGACACGGGGTCGGCCTGGAAATCCATGAGAAGCCCGTTGTTTCACCGCGTAGCGAGACCGTGGTGGAGGAAGGGATGGTGTTCACCATTGAACCGGGTATCTACATCCCCGGATTCGGCGGTGTGCGGATCGAGGATACGGTGGTGGTCACGGCGGATGGCTGCCGCCTGCTGACCCAAGTCCCCAAGGAACTGACGATGGTGTAGTGGTTACCTGTAGTTTATTATCGAGTTGCATTCAAAGGAGAAAAGGATGGATGTCAAGGATCTGAAGGTGCTGATAAAGATGATCACGGATACGGATATCACCGAGTTCGAGATGGATAACGCCGAGGAAAAAATCATCATCAAGCGCGGTTCGAAGACGGAATACGTCACCGTGGCAGCCCCCGCCGCATACACCGCACCCCAGCCGGCTCCCGCCCCTGCCGCTGCGCCGTCCGCGGCCGCTGCGCCGGTAGCCTCGACTGCTGCCGAGGAAACAGGGGATACCGTCAACTCGCCGATCGTGGGAACCTTCTACCGCGCCCCCGCACCGGATGCGGCACCCTACGTGGAGGTGGGCCAGGTCGTGGAAAAGGGGCAGGTGCTCTGCATCGTCGAGGCCATGAAGCTGATGAACGAGATCGAGGCCGAGTGCCGCTGCAAGATCGTCAAGATCTGCAAGGAAAACGCCCAGCCGGTCGAGTTCGGCGATGCCCTGTTCGTCATCCAGAAGCTCTAATTCTCAAGGGGTCAACCTCCATGTTCCATAAAGTATTGATCGCCAACCGTGGCGAGATCGCCGTTCGTGTCATCCGCGCCTGCAAGGAACTGGGTATCAAGACGGTGGCCGTTTATTCCCAGGCCGACAGCAACTCGCTGCACGTCAAACTGGCCGACGAAAGTGTCTGTATCGGCCCTGCCCCCAGCGTTCAGAGCTATCTCAACATCAACGCCATCATCAGCGCCGCTGAACTGACCGATGCCGAGGCCATCCATCCCGGCTACGGTTTTCTCTCCGAGAACGCCAACTTTGCCGAGGTGTGCGAGAAATGCGGCATAACCTTCATCGGCCCCAGCCCCGAGAGCATGCGCATCATGGGCGACAAGATCAGTGCGCGCCAAGCGGTCATCAAGCATGGCGTACCGATCCTGCCCGGCACCAAGGAAGGAGTGAAGACGGTCGAGGATGCGGTCAAGGTCGCCAAGAAGATCGGTTTCCCGGTGATCATCAAGGCCACTGCCGGCGGAGGCGGGAGAGGGATGAAGATCGTCCATTCCCAGGCAGCCCTCCCCAACGCCTTTGCCACAGCCCGCGCCGAGGCCCAGGCCGGCTTCGGCAATCCCGAGGTATACATCGAGAAGTACTGCGAACAGCCGCGCCACGTGGAGATCCAGATCCTTGCCGACAAACACGGCAATGTGATCCATCTGGGCGAGCGCGACTGCTCCATCCAGCGCCGCCATCAGAAGCTGATCGAGGAGGCTCCCTCCACCGCCATTACTCCCGAGATTCGCGCAGCCATGGGTGAGGCGTCCGTCAAGGCCGCCGCCGCCGTGGGCTACAACAGTGTCGGCACGGTGGAGTTCCTGGTGGACAAACATAACAATTTCTACTTCATGGAGATGAATACCCGCGTCCAGGTAGAGCACCCCGTGACCGAGATGGTTACCGGCGTCGATATCGTTCGCGAGCAGATTCTCTCCGCCGCGGGTGTGCCGCTGCGCTACAAGCAGGAAGACATCAAGATCAGCGGCCATGCCATCGAATGCCGCATCAATGCCGAGGACCCTCTCAAATTCACCCCCTGTCCCGGCAAGATCACGGCCTATCATCCGCCGGGCGGCCTGGGGGTTCGAGTGGACTCGTTTGTCTACGACCAGTACACGGTCGTGCCCCATTACGACTCCATGATCGCCAAGCTGATCGTGCATGCCGAAACCCGCGATGACGCCATCAGGCGCATGGCTCGGGCTCTGGACGAGTTCATCATCGAAGGGATCAAGACCACCATCTTCTTTCACAAGCGGATCATGGCCAACAAGGATTTCATCGAAGGGAACATCGATACGTCGTTCCTTGAGAGAATCGTGCTGGAGTAGCGCATATGGAATTTCCCGAAGAATTGAAGTATTCCAAGGAGCATGTCTGGGTCAGGGTGGAAAAAGGCTATGCCGTGATCGGCATCACCGATTTCGCCCAGGAGGAGTTGGGGCTGGTCTCGGGCGTCGAACTGCCGGAAGAAGGGGATGAGGTGGAACAGGACGATTCCATCGGTTCCATAGAGGCCAGAAAGACCGTGGCGGAACTGTACGCACCCTTCAGCGGCACGGTCCGTGATGTCAATCATGAGGTGCTGGACAATCCGGGCCTGGTCAATGATGATCCCTACGATGGCGGCTGGCTGGTGGAGATATCTCTGAGCGACCAGGACGAACTGAAAGGACTCATGTCGGCCGATGATTACATCGACTACGTGGAAAACAGGGATTAGAGTTTCATCAAAAAATGTGCTATAAGGGGCGAGGTCATTCATCTCGCCCTGTTTTTTTGAAAGGAACCTGTTGTGAGGTTGCTCATCGTTATCGTTGCACTACAGAGCACGGTTTCCTTCACGGCCGCCGCGGAGGTCCCCATCTCCTTGACTCTGAAAGAGGCGATCGCTATGGGTGTGGAGAAGAACCTGGACGTGCGTGCCGAGCTCTACAACCCGGCCCAGTTCGAGGCGGATATCAACCGCAACAGGGCGATCTACGATCCACTTTTCAATGCGCAGACCAATTACAGCGACACTAAGGCCCCCCTGACCGGCATAGAGGGGGGCGCCTTCAGCTATGGCCGCATGTTCCAGGCCAATACCTCCCTGAGCCAACTCTTCTGGACCGGCGCGACTGCCACGGCATCATTCAACAACACCTTCAACAGCACCAGCATCTTCGGCTCGCTGAGTAATTTCTGGCAATCGAACCTGGGGATCAGCCTCACCCAGCCACTCCTGAAGAACTTCGGGCGGGAAAATACCGACATCAACATCAACGTATCGCGGCTGTCAAAATTTGCCTCTCTCGAACACTTCAATGCCCGCCTGCTAAACACGGTCGGCCAGGTCAGGTCCGAATACTACAAGCTCTACAGCCTGCGGGAGCAACTGAAGGTTGCCCAGACCTCCCTTGAGCTGGCACGCAAGATCCTGAACGACACCAAGGCCCAGGTCGCGGCCGGCGTCCTGCCCTCCATGGAGATCATCAATGCCGAATTCGGCGTCTACTCACGGGAAAAGGAATTGATCGATGCGGAAAAAGCGGTCAGCGACGAGGTGGATGTGCTGCGCCTCCTGCTGCAGATAAAGGGCAAGGGGGAAATTCTCACGGTGGATCCGCCGCGGCACGACCCTTACGAGGCGAACGAGGAGGAGGCGCTCAGGCGGGCCATATCGCGCCCGGACATCAAGGAAGTGAAACGCAACCTGGAGATCGCCGAACTTCAGACCCGCGTATTCAACAATCAGATCAAGCCTGACCTCTCCCTGTCCGCCTCCTCCTCCCTGACCGGCCTTGACCACACCTATCCCCGCAACCTGGAGAGACTGGGCGCCGTCGATTACCCGGCCTGGGGCATCGGCCTGAACTTTACCTATGCTCTGGGCAACAACGCCGCCGAGAACGACTACCGCAAGAGCAGGCTCAAGACCGAGCAGACCGCATTGCAGGTCCGCAGCCTGGAGGAGAGCGCCGTCAATAACGTCAAGAGCGCCATCCGCGGCGTCATCAGCAGCTACAAGCAGATTGCGGTGGCCGAGCGGGGCAGGGCCTATGCCGAAGAGCGCCTCAAGGCATACCTGCGCAAGAAGGATGTGGGGCTGGCCACCAACA
This sequence comes from Geobacter sp., assembly GCA_027346925.1. Classification (GTDB taxonomy): domain Bacteria; phylum Desulfobacterota; class Desulfuromonadia; order Geobacterales; family Pseudopelobacteraceae; genus JACPFJ01. Next base: position 10,894 of record DAIERH010000004.1, on the reverse strand, counting down.
AGGACGTGCTGGATGTGGAAAACGACCTGGTGGCCGCCAATAATAACCAGATCCAGGCGGTGGTGAACTACGATGACGCCATTACCCACCTCTGGCAGGTGACTGGAGAGCTTCTGGAACGCGAAGGGGTCCGCATGGTCGAGGGCGACGCAGACAAACTCTACAAGAATATCCACTGATGCTGCGAATCGGCCGTATAGCATATGCCAACTGCACGCCCATCTTTCATGCCCTGCAGGAGCGATATCCGGATGGCGATTACAGCTACGTCGAAGGTGTTCCCGCGCGGCTGAACGCACAACTCGCCAAGGGCGACATCGATGTGTGCCCCTCATCGTCCATCGCCTATGCGCTCAACCCCGAACGCTACCTGATCATCCCCGACCTCTCCATCAGCAGTTGCGGCCCGGTTCAGAGCGTGCTCCTGTTCTCTGCCGTGCCGATTGGGGAACTCGACGGCAGGGAGGTGCTGCTCACGGCCGAGTCCGCCACATCGGTCAATCTGCTGAAAATTCTCCTGAAACAACGCTATGGCTGCCACTGCTCATTCCGTGTCACGAACCATGCCCTGAGCGCCGCTTTGGGTGAGGCGCCGGCCGTGCTGTTGATCGGCGACACCGCGCTGCGCGAACTCCAGGCCTCGTCCGGGGTGCGTGTGTACGATCTTGGGGAACAGTGGTATGACTGGACCGGGACCCCGTTTGTGTTCGCCCTCTGGTTGGCATCCCGGAAGGCGTTCGATACGCACACGGAGGAGTTGCGTTGCCTGGCCGGACAACTCCGAGGCGCCAAGGCGTATGCCCTAGAAAACCTCGACCGTATCGCGGATGTGTCGCCGGATGCCGACTGGATGGGGCGTGAACGCCTGCTCCACTACTGGCGGAGCAACCTTTCCTACGATCTGGGCAGGGAACATTGCCAGGGCTTGGCGAGGTTTTTTCGCCTGGCGGCCGATATGGGGCTGATCGAACAAGCACCGGAACTGGTCTTTCTGGAGATGGGGCAGGGCGGAGTGTCGCCGGTTGTCGGAACCGATGGATGATGTGGTGGTTGAAGCGCACGGGCAGTGCCGTGCCGCTACGCAGGATGGGGACGGGTCCCGATATTTGGCATTTTTTCCCGGTAATCCGCCAGAATCCCGGCATGGTCGAAACAGAGATGCCGCGGCAGCTCGTCCAGTCTGAAAATCTCCAGGTTGAGCGCATCGTCGGCGGCGCGCGGGGTTCCTGAACCTTTTCCGGCGTACACGGTCGAGATCGTGTGCATACGGGTGTCCCGCGACGGATCGGAGTAGCATCCCACCAAGCGCAGGTCGCTGACTTCGAGCGATGTCTCTTCCCGCGCCTCCCGTATGGCCGCTGCCTCCAAGGACTCCCCGTAATCCACGAAGCCACCCGGCAAAGCCCAGCCAAAGGGTGGGTTTTTGCGCTCAATCAGCACGATGCCTTCATTGATTTCGATGATGATGTCCACCGTGGGAAAGGGATTGCGGTACTGCTTGATCGAAGCTCCGCAAACTGGGCAGGTGAGAATGTCGAACGACATGGGCATCTCCGGCACAAAAAAGGGGGATAAAAATCCCCCTTTTGTCGCATAAAGTATGTGTGGTCTGCCGCGTTACTTCTTTTTGCTCCCACCGGAGGCTTTTTTGGAGGCTTTGAGCGGATTGATCTTGGCGTCTTCCACCTTGATCTCCACCTTGACGTGGGTGGCAAAATTGCAGATACCGTTGGACCATTTCTTGGCAGGGGCCGGATAGGCGTTGCACACCTGTCCGATGGTACCGGTAACAATGCGCTCGCACCCTTCACAGTTTTCCACAATTATCTGGCATGAGCCATCCGGGAAAATACACCCCTGTTTACCCCAAAAGGTACATTCGGTACCTGGAAGTACTGTCTGACACTGCATGCTTCTGCCTCCTGAGTTTTTGTTCTGCCCTGAAATGTAACTGTAGCAAGTATGGAAGAAAAAAGTCAACGGAAAAATCCTTTACAGAAACGGCTCTTTGACTTGACTGACGGGCGCCGCTGTATTACTGTTAATACGACTAATGCTGTCTTATTATGCGGGAGGGGGGCGTCATGACGCGTATCGCCTTTGGAACGTCCGGATGGCGCGGGATACTGTGCGAGGATTTCACCTTTGACAACGTCAAGGTGGTGATTCAGGCTATCGCCGATTACCTCGCGGCATCCGGCGAGCAAGACAAGGGGGTGATCATCGGCTACGATACCCGTTTCATGGGGCAGCGTTTTGCCCGGGAGGCTGCGCGGGTTCTGGCGGGTGCGGGCATAAAGGCATTGTTGTGTGAACGGGATACACCCACGCCGGTTATCGCCTTTGAGATCCTACGCCGAAAGACTGCTGGCGCCATAAATTTCACAGCCAGTCATAACCCTCCCGAATACAACGGTGTCAAATTTTCACCTTCATGGGGTGGCCCGGCGTTGCCGGAGACCACCAGGGACATAGAGAACCGGGCGAACGAGATGCTGGGTGAAGTCAGGTACCGGGAACTCCCCTTGGAAGAGGCCGGAAACAGAGGGCTGCTGGAGGCCATTGACCCCCGATCACCCTATCTGGAAGCGCTGGAGGGGAAGGTCGATTTCGATGTCATCGGGCGTCTCGGCAAGGTGGCCCTCAATCCGCTCTATGGTACAGCGCGCGGCTACCTGGATGCGCCGCTCAAACAGCGCAACATCCCGTTCGTGATGGTCAACGATCGCCTTGACCCCTATTTCGGCGGGCAACCTCCCGAGCCGTCGGAAAGTCATATCCCCGATTTCATCGCCCTGGTCAAGGGAGATCCTGAAATCCGACTGGGGCTGGCCACGGACGGCGATGCCGACCGTTTCGGCATCTTGGATAGCGACGGCTCCTATATCGAGCCCAACTATATAATCGCCCTGCTTTTGGACTACCTCATCCGGGTGCGCAAGTTGGAAGGGGGCGTGGCCCGCAGCGTGGCGACGTCCCACCTGATCGATGCCGTGGCGGCGCGGCATGGTGTGCAGGTCTACGAGACCCCGGTCGGATTCAAGTACATCGGCGAACTGATCAGTCAGGACAAGATAGTGATTGGTGGAGAAGAGAGCGCCGGGCTTACCATCAAGGGACATGTTCCCGAAAAGGACGGCATTCTGGCCTGTTTTCTGGTGGCCGAGATGGTGGCCCGCGAGGGGAAAACGGTACGTGAGCTGTTGGAGCGGCTCTACGCGGAAGTGGGCAGATTCGTCACCCGCCGTGACAATCTCAAGCTGTCGCCTGCGTTGGAAGTCGCCTATGCCGATAAGATCAATGCGGTTCCCGCCGAGGTTGCCGGGGCAAAGGTCAGGGAGGTGATCAGGATCGACGGGACCAAGCTGCTGTTGGAAGATGGGAGTTGGATGCTGTTCCGCAAGTCGGGCACCGAGCCGGTGGTGCGCCTTTACGGCGAGGCCGCCTCGGAGGCGCGCCTGGCCGAGGTGATGGCTGCGGGGCGGCGCTTTATCCTGGAGTAATGTATTTGTTGGCAGTGCAAACAATTCGACCGTGGTTGATGGTACGCTTGATTCCAAGCAGGCTGTACCTGATTAGATGACCATTACTGGAGGAATCACCATGTGGGATTATACACCAACCGTTAAGGATCATTTTCTGAACCCCCGCAACGTGGGGGATATCCCCGATGCGGACGCAATCGGCGAGGTGGGGAGTCTGGCCTGCGGCGATGCGCTCAAGCTTTACCTCAAATTAGACAACAACAAGGAAAAGATCGTGGACGCCAAGTTCCAGACCTTTGGCTGCGCCAGCGCCATAGCCTCCTCGTCGGCCCTGACAGAGATGGTCAAGGGCAAGACCCTGGACGAGGCTCTGGCCATCAGCAACCAGGATATCGCCGAATTCCTGGGGGGGCTGCCGGAGGAGAAGATGCACTGCTCGGTGATGGGACAGGAGGCTCTGGAGGCGGCAATTGCCAAGTACCGTGGTCATGAGGTAAAACCCCATGGCCACGACCATGACCATGGCCCGGCGTATCCCGACCAGGAAGGGTCCATTGTCTGCAAGTGTTTCGGCATAACCGATGTGTTCCTTAAAAAGGTGATCGAAACCAACCGGCTGACCACGGCCGAACAAGTCACCCACTTCACCAAGGCCGGCGGCGGCTGCGGCGGCTGCATCCCCAAGATCAATGAACTGATTGCCGAGGTGATGGGCAAACAGCCAGAAGAGCCGCGCAAACGCCCCGAAAAGCTTTCCAACCTGAAGAAGATGCAGATGATCCAGGAGGTGTTGGAAAAGGATATCCGGCCGCTTCTGTGGGCGGACGGCGGCGACCTGGAATTGATCGACATCGATGGACCCAAGGTGCAGGTGGCCTTTCGCAAGGCCTGCGCCGGCTGTGCCTCGTCCGGCTATACCTCGCGAGTTGTTGAGCAGAAGCTGCGTGACTTGGTGGCCGAGGATATCGTGGTCGAGGAGGTCGCATCATGAAGGAAATCTATCTCGACAACAATGCCACCACCAAGGTGGACGAGGCGGTCTTCGAGGAGATGCGTCCCTATTTTTGCGAATTGTACGGCAACCCCAGTTCCATGCACTTTTTCGGCGGCCAGGTACAGCGGAAAGTGGATGAGGGGCGTAGCCGCGTGGCGGCTCTTCTGGGCGCCTCGCCTGATGAGATCATCTTCACCGCCTGCGGGACCGAGAGTGACAACGCCGCCATCCGCTCGGCCCTGGAGGTCTTTCCCGAGCGGCGCCACGTCATCACCTCCCGGGTGGAGCACCCGGCCGTGCTGACCCAGTGCCGCAACCTAAGCCAGAAGGGATACCGGGTCAGCGAGATCGGCGTGGACGGCGAGGGCAGGCTGGACATGGAGGAGTTGAAAGCCACTGTGGATGAGGATACCGCCATCGTGTCGCTGATGTGGGCCAACAACGAGACCGGGGTGATCTTTCCCGTCGAGGAGGCAGCCGCCATTACCAAGGCCAAGGGGGCGCTGTTTCATACCGATGCCGTCCAGGCAGTGGGCAAGGTTCCGATCGACATGGCCACCTCGAACATCGACATGTTGTCGCTTTCCGGCCACAAACTGCACGCCCCCAAGGGGATCGGCGTTCTCTACCTGCGCCGTGGCACCCCCTTCCGCCCTTTTCTGGTCGGCGGGCACCAGGAGAAGAGCCGCCGCGCCGGCACGGAGAACGCCGCCGCTATCATTGCCCTGGGCAAGGCCTGCGAACTGGCCGGCCAGCACATGAAACTGGAGAATACCCAGGTCAAGGCGTTACGAGACCGCCTGCAAGACGAGTTGATGGCCCATATCCCCAATGCCCGCATCAACGGAGGGGCGGCCGAACGCCTGCCTAACACCACTTCCATAGCCTACGAATTCGTGGAGGGTGAGGCCATCCTGCTGCTGCTCAGCGAATTGGGCGTCTGCGCCTCGTCGGGCAGCGCCTGCACCTCCGGCTCGCTGGAGCCGTCACATGTGCTGCGTGCCATGGGGGTGCCCTTCACCTGCGCCCATGGCTCGATCCGCTTTTCCCTGTCACGTTTTACCACCCCTGAGGAGATCGAAACGGTCATCCGCGAACTGCCGCCCATCATTGCCCGCTTGCGGCAGATGTCGCCCTTTGGCCGTGAATTCATCAAGGGCCAGGGGTAGGTCGGCGGCGATATCTATTTGTTCCACAAAGGGCGACCGTAATGGTCGCCCTTTGTCTTTGCTGGAAAATCGGACAAAGTGCGTTAGAATGATAGCTACTTCTTGGTATGGAGGGTCTGGTTATGGAGATACGTGTGCCGGAGGTCGGTGAGTCGGTACATGATGCCTTGTTGGCCAAATGGTTCAAGCACAGCGGCGATGCGGTGAAAAAGGATGAGCCGCTGTGCGAGCTCGAGACCGACAAAATCACGCTGGACATCAACGCCGATGCGGCCGGGGTGCTGTCGATTGCCGTGGCCGAGGGTACAACGGTAACGATTGGCACCGTCATCGGAGCGATCGATGAAGAGGCTGCTGCATCCAGGTCCCCTCTTGCCGCACCACTGGAAACCGCTGCCCACCTGCCGCGCGAGGAAGAGATCAGAGCCACGGTTTCGTCTCCCGCCGTCCGCCGCGAGATGCGGGAGCAGGGCATTGCCCCTGAAACGGTAGCCGGCACCGGAAAGGGGGGCCGGATCACACTGGACGACCTGTTCAGCCGCATCGAGGAAAAATCGCGGCGTTCACCGGCTCCAAAGCCGGCCGCGCCCATTCCTGAAGCTCAACCGGCGCTGGACCCGGTTCCGCCGCAACCCCCTGCGGAGCCCGGCGGAACGGCGCCTTCTCCTGCGCCATCTGCGAGGCCGCATAATGGGCAGCCCGGCCTGGTCCGATCCGAAGAGCCCCCGACATACTCCGGCAGCCTGCGCCGTCCCATGTCACCCCTCCGAAAGCGCATTGCCGAACGTCTGCTGGCGGCCCGCCAGCAGACTGCCATGCTGACCACCTTCAACGAGGCCGACCTGAGCCATATCAAGATGTTGCGGGAGAAATACCGCGAACATTTTCAAGAACGCCACGGGGTTGCCCTGGGATATATGTCATTCTTCGTCAAGGCATGCTGCGAGGCATTGCGCCAGTTTCCCGCGGTCAATGCCAGTATCGACGGCGACGACATCATATATCACCAGTTCTATGACATCGGCGTCGCCATTGGCGGCGAAAAGGGACTGGTGGTGCCGGTACTGCGCGATGCCGGCCGGCTGCACCTCCATGAGATCGAGCAGGCCATCCTGGAGTTCGTGGAAAAGATTAAGAGCAACCGGTTGGCCATTACTGAACTGGAAGGGGGCACCTTTTCCATCTCCAACGGCGGAGTGTACGGTTCAATGCTTTCCACCCCGATCCTCAACCCGCCCCAGAGCGGCGTGCTTGGCATGCACGCCATCCAGGATCGGCCGGTGGCGCGGAACGGACAGGTCGTGATCCGCCCCATGATGTACCTGGCGCTGTCCTATGACCACCGCATCATCGACGGCCGGGAGGCGGTGCAGTTCCTGAAGAAGGTCAAGGAGTACGTTGAAGAGCCGGAAGAGTTGCTGTTGGAAGTGTAATGACGCACATGCAGGGGCGACCGTAGTGTCTTTGGGAGGCCAGCGGTCGCGTCTAGGGAGGGTAATCATGTCCGAACAAAGCTACGATCTCATTATCATCGGCGCCGGTCCGGGCGGTTACGTTGCCGCCATCCGCGCAAGCCAGCTTGGAGTCAAGGTCGTTGTGGTGGAACAGCGCGAAACCCTGGGAGGGGTCTGCCTGAACGAGGGGTGCATCCCCAGTAAGGCGCTCCTGGACTCCAGCGAACTGTTCGCCCTGGCCCGTGACCGCTTCGGCGTGCACGGCATCGGAGTCGATCCGCCGCGACTGGACCTGGATGCGATGCTGCGGCGCAAGGACGACGTGGTCAGGAAGAATACCGACGGTATCGCCTATCTCTTCAAGAAGAACAAGATCGAGTGGGTCAACGGAAGTGCTCGGCTCGGGGGGCGTAATGGAGGCGGCCTGCATGAGGTTATGGTGTCTCCGGTCGCTTCCAGCGAATCGGCAACAATGTTCACGGCTCCGCGGGTGCTGCTGGCGACCGGCAGCGAGGCGGTTTCGCTGCCCGCCATACCTTTTGACGGCCGGGTCGTCGTCAGTGCCCGCGAGGCGCTTTCTTTCGAGCGGGTCCCCGATCATCTGGTGATTGCAGGCGGCGGTTTCATTGGCCTGGAGATGGGCTCGGTCTGGCGCCGCCTCGGTGCGCAGGTGACGGTGATCGAGATGTTGCCCCATATTCTGCCCACCATGGACCGCCAGGCGGCCGACACCATCCACCGTTCCCTGCGCAAGCAGGGCATCCAGTTCAAACTGGGAACGCGCATCAATGGCCTGCGGCGTGATGACGACAAGGCTGTTGTCCAGTTCGATGCCGGTGCCGGCCTAGAGGATGTCGAATGCGACCGATTACTGGTGGCGGTGGGCAGAAAGCCGCTCACGGCCGGGCTTGGCCTGGATGAACTGGGCGTCAAGCTGGACGAGCGGGGCAGGGTGGTCGTGGACGAAGACTTCCAGACCACGGTTGCAGGTATCCATGCCATCGGCGATCTCGTTCCCGGCCCTATGCTTGCCCACAAGGCATCCGAGGAGGGTGTGGTCTGCGTGGAGAGAATGGCTGGTCAGAACAGCGTCGTGGAATACGACTATATCCCCGGTATCGTCTACACCTGGCCGGAGGGGGCATGTGTGGGCCGGACCGAGGAGCAGTTGAAGGAGGCGGGTGTCCCTTATGCGGTCGGCCGTTTCAATTTTGCCGCCTTGGGGCGGGCACGCTGCATGGATGAGACCGAAGGGTTCGTCAAGATCCTGGCCCACGGGGAAACCGACCGTGTCCTGGGCGTCCACATCGTCGGACCGCGGGCCTCGGACCTGATCGCCGAGGCGGTCGCGGTGATGAGCTTCGCTGGTACGGCCCGGGACATCGCCCTGACCTGCCACGGCCACCCAACTCTGCCGGAGGCAATGAAAGAGGCAGCGCTGGACGTGCACAAGGAAGCGATTCATGCCTGATCCTCGCATGCCAGGCGTTCCCCTTCGCCATCCCGATGCGGTACAATTATAAATAAGCAAACACGGGATTTTTACTGCCTTCTGTGGCAGGAAGGAGATCAGTCATGTCAAAGAATCTTGCTAGCAAAATACTTGAATGCCATTTAGCGGTAGGGGAGTTGGTCCCTGGCAAAGAGATAGCGATCCGCATTGATCATACCCTGCTGCAGGACGCCACCGGCACCATGGCCATGCTGGAGTTCATCGCCATGGGCATCCCCCGGGTCAAGGTGGAATTGGCGGCCCAGTACATTGATCACAACCTGTTGCAGACCGATTACAAGAATGCCGACGACCACGCCTTCCTGACCAGCGCGGCCATGAAATTCGGGGTGCACCTGTCCAAGCCGGGCAACGGCGTTTCACACCAGGTGCATCTGGAGCGTTTCGGAGTGCCGGGCAAGGTCCTGTTGGGTGCCGATTCCCATACCCCCACGGCCGCCGGGCTCTCCATGATCGCCATTGGCGCCGGAGGGCTGGATGTGGCCATGGCCATGGCCGGGCACCCATTCTATCTGCCATGCCCCAAGGTCATGGGGGTCAAGCTGGTGGGAAGACTGCCCGACTGGGTCTCGGGTAAGGATGTCATTCTGGAGATGCTGCGTCGCCATACGGTCAAGGGTGGTGTCGGCAAGATCATTGAGTATTACGGTCCCGGCGTGGCGACCCTATCGGCAACGGACCGGGCCACCATCGGCAACATGGGGGCGGAGCTGGGCGCGACCTCCTCAATCTTTCCCTCGGATGAGCGGACGCGGGAGTTTCTCGTATCCCAAGGAAGGGGCGAGGTGTGGCAGGCTCTTGCTGCCGACGAGGGAGCGAGCTACGACGAGTATGATGAAATCGACCTCTCGGTCTTGGAACCGCTGATCGCCTGTCCCTCGTCGCCGGACAACGTGGTGCCGGTCCGGGAGGTGGAAGGGGCCAAGGTGGATCAGGTGCTGGTGGGCAGTTCAGTCAACTCCTCGTTCCGCGACCTGATGACGGTCTGCCGCATCCTGGAAGGGCAGCGCGTCGCCTCGCATCTTACGTTCCACATCAATCCCGGCAGTCGTCAAGTGCTGGAGAACGTGGCCGACCAGGGCGGGGTGGTGACCCTGCTCATGGCAGGTGCCACCATCCATCAGTCAGGATGCCTGGGGTGTATAGGGATGGGCCAGGCGCCGGGTACCAACCAGGTTTCGCTGCGTACCTTTCCGCGCAACTTCCCCGGCCGCAGCGGCACCACGGATGATAAGGTCTATCTCTGCTCGCCTGAGACCGCAGCAGCGGCGGGCATCTTCGGGGTGATAACCGACCCGCGCAAGCTGGGTGCAATCAAGGCGTATCCCGCGGTACAGAACCCGGCTAAGTACCTGCTGGACGACTCCAGCATCATCTTTCCATTGAATGACACATCGAAGGTGGAGATCGTTACCGGCCCGAATATCGCGCCTTTCCCGGATTTCAAGCCCCTGCCCGATACATTGCAGGCCCAGGTGGTCTTCAAGGTGGGGGATAACATCTCTACCGATACGATCATGCCGGCCGGCAACAAGGTGCTGCCGCTGCGCAGCAACATCCCGGCCATAGCCGAGCATGTCTTCGAGCAGGTGGATGTCGATTTTCCGGCCAGGGCCAGGGCCGCGGGCAACGGCATCATTATTGGCGGAGAGAACTACGGTCAGGGGTCGTCCCGTGAACATGCCGCCATTGCCCCCCGCTATCTGGGTATCCGCGCCAAGATCGCCAAGAGCTTCGCCCGCATCCACAAGGCCAATCTGGTGAACTTCGGCATCCTGCCGCTGGTCTTCAAGAGTCCGGCGGATTACGACCTGATCAACCAGGGTGACACGCTTACGTTACCCAACGTACGCCGCCTTGTGTCGGAAGGCGCGACCGAGATACCGATCCTATCAGGCGGACGAGAGATCATCGCGTTGCTGGATGTGTCGGAACGCCAGCGTCGCGAACTGCTGGCGGGCGGCACGCTTAATCTCGTCAGGCAGCATGGTGAGTGCCCATGACTAGGCAGGCGCGCAAAACCAAGATTGTGGCCACGCTTGGGCCGGCCAGTTCCTCGCCAGAGATGATTGGCCGCCTGATAAGCGCCGGTGCAGATGTCTTCCGGCTCAACTTCTCCCACGGGGACAACGCCCAGAAACGCATACTGATCGATACCATCCGCAGGGTTGCCGATAAAACGGGAAAACAGGTCGGCATTCTGGCCGACCTGCAGGGGCCCAAAATCAGGACCGGCAGGATGGCTGGTGACGTCATGACCCTCACCAAAGGGCAGGAGG
>DAIERH010000049.1 GCA_027346925.1 Geobacter sp. | reverse complement strand
CTGAAGAACCTGACCGTGATCCAGAACGCCGTCAAGCTGGTGCGGGAGGGGAAGGACCCGGAGTTCGACATCACCCGCCTGCGGGACGACGACTTGGCCAGCTACGAGTTGATCACGGCCGGCAACACCACCGGCATCTTCCAGCTGGAATCCAGCGGCATGAAGGAGATGCTGGTCAAGCTCAAGCCTTCCTGCTTCGAGGACGTGATCGCCGCCTGCGCGCTGTACCGCCCGGGCCCCCTGGGGTGCGGCATGGTGGACGATTTCATCGAGCGCAAGCACGGCCGCCAGAAGGTGGTCTACGACCTGCCGGAGTTGGAGCCGATCCTCAAGGATACCTATGGGGTCATTGTCTACCAGGAGCAGGTCATGCAGATCTCCCGCACCCTGGCCGGCTACTCCCTGGGGCGTGCAGACCTGCTCCGCCGCGCCATGGGGAAGAAGGACCCCGTGGTCATGGCCAAGGAGAAGGAACCGTTCCTGGCCGGGGCCAAAGCCCAGGGGATTGACCCGAAAAAGGCAGAGGCGATCTTCGACCAGATGGCCAAGTTCGCCGAGTACGGCTTCAACAAGTCCCACTCCGCCGCCTATGCCCTGATCGCCTACCAGACCGCCTATCTCAAGGCCCACTACCCGGTGGAATTCATGGCTGCGCTCCTGACCTGCGACATGGACAACACCGACAAGGTGGTCAAGAACATCAGCGACTGCCGCGAACAGGGGATCGAGGTGCTGCCGCCGGACGTGAACAAGTCCGGCCACTCCTTCACCGTGGTCGGCGCCTCCATGCGCTTCGGCCTGGGTGCGGTCAAGGGAGTCGGCACCGGCGCGGTGGAGGCGATCCTGGAGGCCAGGAACGAGGGGCCGTTCAGAGATATCTACGACTTCTGCGAACGGGTCGATATGCGCCGGTCCAACAAGAAGGTGCTGGAGGCGCTGATCAAGTGCGGCGCCTTCGATTCCAGCGGCGCGGCCCGCGCGGCCCTTATGGAGGGGCTGGAGCAGGCCATGGCCTATGGCCAGAAGATCCAGGAGGAGAAGGCCAGCGCCCAGGTCTCTCTGTTCGGCACCGCCGAGGTGGTGAAGAGCAACGGCAATGGAGGCATGAAGCTCCCCAACGTCCCCGAGTGGCAGGACAAGGAGAAACTGGGCTTTGAAAAGGAGGCCTTGGGCTTCCTGATCACCGGCCACCCGCTGGACCGCTACATCGACGACATCAAGCGCCTGGCGAACTGCGAGATTGCCAGCCTGGGCGACATGCCGGACGGAACCGAGGCGCGCGTCTGCGGCATTGTCTCCGCCTTCCGGGAGATCCCCACCAAGAAGGGGGACCGCATGTGCTTCGCCACCATCGAAGACCTGACCGGCTCGGTGGAGATCACCGTTTTCCCCGACACCTACGCCGAGACATCCTCCCTGCTCAAGTCGGACGATCCGCTCCTGGTAATCGGTAAATTGGAGAAGACCGAGAAGGGAGCCAAGATCCTGGTCAGCCGCCCCAATGGCGACAACGGTCGCAAGGGATATCAGCGCGACCAGGGGCCGGCCGGTGACATAAAGCTCTTGAGCGAGGCCCGCGCCCAGACCACCAGGAAGGTGCTCTTTACCCTGCGCTTGGACGAGACCCCCCAAGAGCACCTGAGCGCCCTCAAGGAGATCATCGAACGCCACCACGGCGGCGTGCCCGGCTATATCCAGTTCGTGCTGCCGGAGCGAGGCCGTGCCACCCTGCCGCTCTCCGCCGACTTGAACGTTGCGGCCAACGATGATTTAAGGCTGGAAGTTGAAAGGTTGTTCGGCTATAATGCCGCCACTTTTGAGTGAGAGTAAAATTTTCATATCTGCCGCTGAGACACGAAGGCACTGAGAAAAGCCTATTTACAGGGATTAACGGGATGAAGGGAATGCACCCCTTTTTGCTTTGTCGCTTTCATCCTGTTGATCCCGTTCATCCCTGTTAAAATTTTTCTTCCCTGTGACTCTGTGGCAAAAATTCTGAGGTGCTACCATGGCGACCCCGTTTCATCTGGAATTCGAAAAACCGATCGTGGAGTTGGAAAAGAAGATCGAGGAGCTGAACGCGCTGGCCGGCAACGGTCTGGACATCGGTGCAGACGTGTCCGCCCTGGAGGCCCGCGTCGAGGAGATGCGCGCCGATATCTTCGCCAACCTCTCCCGCTGGCAGACCGCCCAGGTGGCGCGCCACATCAACCGCCCCTTTACCCTGGACTACGTCAACCATATGTTTACCGAGTTCGTTGAGCTGCACGGCGACCGCAACTTCGGTGACGACCACGCCATTGTCGGTGGTCTGGCCCGTTTTGAAGGCCAGCCGGTGATGGTGATCGGCCACCAGAAGGGGCGCGACACCAAGGAGAAGGTCTTTCGCAACTTCGGCATGCCCAATCCGGAAGGGTACCGCAAGGCGTTGCGCCTGATGCAGATGGCCGAGCAGTTCAAACTGCCGGTGATCACGTTTGTGGATACCCCCGGCGCCTATCCGGGCATCGGCGCCGAGGAACGGGGCCAGGCCGAGGCAATTGCCAGAAACCTCCGGGAGATGGCCAGCCTGAAGACCCCGATCATCGTCTGCGTCACCGGCGAGGGGGGATCGGGCGGCGCCCTGGCCATCGCCGTGGGGGACCGCATCCTGATGCTTCAGCATTCGGTCTATGCCGTCATCTCCCCGGAAGGATGCGCCGCCATCCTCTGGTCAGACGGCACCAAGGGGGCCCAGGCCGCCGAGGCCCTCAAACCCACGGCCCAGGACATCATCAAGCTGGGGGTGATCGACGAGATCGTTCCCGAGCCGGTGGGAGGCGCCCACCGCGACCACGAGGCCACGGCAGCCAACCTGAAGGAGGCCATCGCCCGCCACCTGGCGGAATTGAACAAGCTGTCGTGTGACGAGTTGGTTGAGCAGCGCTACCAGAAGTTCCGCGCCATGACGCGTTGCGTGGAGTAGGGAATCGGCTGAAAACACGAGATGTGCTGAAGGGGCGGCTAGACCGTCCCTGTCAGTTTCAAGGAAGACACCCATGCAAGAACGCCTGCAAAAATTGATCTCCCAGGCCGGCATTACCTCTCGCCGGGCCGCCGAGGAGTTGATTCTGAACGGCCGGGTGGCGGTCAACGACCGCGTCGTGACCGAACTGGGCAGCAAGGCCGACCCGTCGAGCGACCGCATCACCGTGGACGGCCGGCCGCTGGTCATTGCCAGCCAAAAGCTCTACATCCTGCTCAACAAGCCGGTGGGCTACATGACCACCCTGGACGACCCGGAGGGACGGCCGCTGGTGACCGACCTGCTGCAGGGGATCGGAGAGCGGGTCTATCCCGTGGGACGGTTGGACTACAACACCGAGGGGCTGTTGATCCTGACTAACGACGGCGAATGGGCCAACCGACTGATGCACCCCCGCCATGAGATCGAAAAGGAATACCACGTCCGGGTGCGGGGCAAGGTCCATAAGAGCCAGCTTGACCAGTTGGCGGCAGGAGTCGAGATCGACGGCAGGAAGACGGCGCCGGCGGTCGTCCGGATGGTGAAGAGCGGCGAGCAGAACGACTGGCTTTCCATTGCCATCCACGAGGGGCGCAACCGCCAGGTGCGGCGCATGTGCGAGGCGGTCAGCCTGTCGGTGGTGCGTTTGAAACGGGTGCGCTACGGGGCATTGTCCCTGGGGCCGTTGAAGCCGGGCGAGTTCCGCCATCTGGGCCAGGCAGAGGTGGATGCGTTGCGCAATCCGACACAACCAGCGGCCGGCACGACAAAGGAACCGTCAGGGAACGTCAAACGACACGAACATCGTGTCCGCACGGGGCATGGCAAACTTGCCGAAGAAAAAAACTACGGGCCAGGGACTAAACCGGCACGAACCGCGGCCTTCCCGAAGAAAGCACGTACACCAGGAAAACCAAACAAACAACCCTGACATATAAACCAGCCCCTTTGCCCGTGTCCTTCCTTTTGAACATCTGCCCTATTTCTCTGACTGCGCCTTCTTCAGCGCCGCCTCGAACAGCTCCGGCGAGAACCCCTCCAGCACGACCTCATCCTTGCCGGTGCCGATGACGATCACCGGCACCCCCTGGCTGTGATACGTGCCTGTCAGTTGCTCCATCGCTTTCGGGTCCTTTTCCACGTCCTTGTTGATGAAGGGGATATTGTTCCTGGCCAGGTATTCCTTGGCCGCGCGGCAGTGAGGACACCAGGAAACGGTATAGGCCACGATCAACGGATATTTCTTCGCCGCTTCGGCCCTGGCCGGATTAAGCCTGCTCCGGGGGACCTGATCGGCCGCCATGCAGGCCGGCGCAACGGTCATAAACATGATGGCAACTGCCAGTATTCTGATGACCATCACGGCTTCTCCCTTGGCTGGATCACACTAAGCTGGCGCCTCGTCAACGTGAACGTCAAAGGCTTTTTCTCACCTTCGCGCCTGATCCTCAGCACTACCGGTGTCCCGGCAACACCCCGCAGCCGCTTCTGTACCATGGTCCGAAAATCACTGCCCTGCGTTGCCTTGCCGTCGATGTGCGTTATGATGTCGCCGACCCGGATACCCGCAAGATGGGCCGGGCCGCCGCTGACCAGTTGCCTGACCCGGATCTGGCCATCGGGGAGCGCCACGCCATCGATGCCGCAGCCACCGAAATTCTTCTCGCTGTTCGCCGCCCCGACCGATAGCGGCAGCATGCATACAATCATCACGATCACAAACAGGGTTCGCATGACTTCCTTATAGCACAGCGCCGGTGGCCGGTCAAACCAGATGCCCCTTGCAACGGCCATCCCTTGCACGTATCATTACACTCACGAGAATCTTGCCCAACAGAGGAGAGGCACCCCATGAGAACACGAATCAGTGAGCTATTGACCCATGCCAAGTCCGGCCAGGGGTGTGAGCTTGCCGGTTGGGTCCGCTCGGTGCGGACTTCCAAGGAGATGGCCTTCATCAGCCTCAACGACGGTTCGAACCTGGCCGGCATCCAGATCGTGGCCGACCACAAGCTGGCAAACTTTGCCGATATTGCGAGGCTGGGCACCGGCGCGGCCCTGGGGGTTACGGGAAGACTGGTTGAGTCGCCAGCTTCCGGGCAAGCCTGGGAACTGGCTGCCGAGGAGATCCGCATCATCGGCGCAGCAGACGAGAACTACCCGCTGCAGAAGAAACGCCACTCCTTCGAGTATCTGCGCTCCATAGCACATCTGCGCCCCCGCAGCAATACCTTCGGCGCGGTCTTTCGACTGCGCTCCCGGCTGGCCCAGGCCATCCACCGGTTCTTCAACGAACGCGGTTTCCTCTATGTCCACACGCCGATCATCACCGCCAGCGACTGCGAGGGGGCCGGCGAACTGTTCCGTGTCACCACGCTCGACGCCGCCTCCCCCCCGCTCGTGGAGGGCCAGCCCGATTTCGGCCAGGATTTTTTTGGACAGAGAACCGGCCTGACCGTCAGCGGCCAGCTGGAAGGGGAACTGTTCAGTCTGGCCTTTTCCGACATCTACACTTTCGGTCCCACTTTCAGGGCCGAGAACTCCAACACGGCCCGCCATGCCTCCGAGTTCTGGATGATCGAACCGGAGATGGCCTTTGCCGACCTTTCCGACGATGCGGATCTGGCCGAACAGTTCGTCAAATACCTGTGCCGCTTCGCCCTTGATGAATGCAGCGAGGAGATGGCCTTTTTCGACAAGCATATCGAAAATGGCCTGCTGGAGCGCATCCGCACGGTTGCCGAGGCTGATTTCGGACGCATGGATTATTCGAATGCAATTGATCGCCTACAGCGATCAGGGGTATCGTTCGCCTTTCCGGTGGAATGGGGGCTGGACCTGCAGACCGAGCACGAACGCTACCTGAGCGAACAGGTGGTGGGCGGGCCGGTCTTCATCCTCAACTACCCCAAGGCTATCAAGGCGTTCTACATGCGGCAGAACGCAGACAACAGGACGGTGGCAGCCATGGACCTGCTGGTGCCCAAGGTGGGCGAGATCATCGGCGGCAGCCAGCGCGAGGAGCGCCTTGAACTGCTGGAGTTGCGCATGGATGAGTTGGGGATAGGGAAAGAGCCGCTCTGGTGGTACCTGGACAGCCGCCGTTGGGGGAGTTGTCCCCATGCCGGTTTCGGCCTGGGGTTTGAACGGCTGGTGATGTACCTCTCGGGCATGGAGAACATCCGCGATGTGATACCGTTCCCGAGAACTCCCCGGCATGCGGAGTTTTGAATCATGTTCGTCTACTGCCTCGAACTCCATCTGGACCTCCCCTGCCGCTCCCTCAAGGAGAAGCGCGGCATTGTCAAGAGCATCGTGGAGCGGGCGCGCAACCGCTTCAACATCGCCGGCGCCGAGGTGGACCGCCAGGACAATCCGGCCGTCGCTGTGCTGGGCTTCGTTACGGTCAGCCCGGACAAGGGCATTGCGCGCACGACCCTGGAACGGGTAGAGGATTGGGTCTACGGAGAATGGCCGGATGTGGAGATAGCCGGAGCGGATATTTCCGAGATCTGAGCACCCAATGGGGACGTCAATCCCCGTCCAACAACAGTTTTATTGACACTCACCCTGAACCACGCTATATTTAAAACTTATTTCAAACACTTATGCAGTATCCATGTAACCGAACCGAACCTGTTTCGCCCCTTAATTAATTTATGCCGGACCTACTCGGTACCAACCAAGACCTGAACGCCGTAACATACCTGAGCAAGCTGGGGTCAAGCCTCCTCGATTCGGTCGTGCGAAGGTTTTCCAATCCCCAGACAGCCCGTCGCAACAGGTTTATCCTGCTCATCGCAACCGCATTCCTGCTGACGTTCATCGTCCTGCCCAGCCACCATTTCTCCTTGATACAATTCAAGACCGGGGATATCGCCACATCGGACATCCGCGCCACCCAGGAATACCTGGTCGAGGACCGGGTCCAGACCGAGCAGCGACGCAAGGAAGCCGCCAACAACGCCCCGCTGATCTACAACCTGAGCGACCGTGTCCCTTCCTACCTGATCGGTAAGCTGGAAGAGGCCCTCTCCAATATCCGCACGGCACGCAGCGCAAAAAATACCAAGAGCGTGGAGGAATGGCGCGGCCAGCTGATGCCGCTGCTCGATACCGAGCTGAGCGAGGCAGAAATACACGCTTTCACCCGCATCAGGTCGGACAAGGCGTTTCTGGACGATGTGACCGGTCTGATTAACGAACTCTACCAGCGCAGGATCGTGCTGGACGGCAAGGTCTTCCAGACCGACGTCCGACGCGGCATGGAGGTTCTGGAAAACAACGGCAACCTGATTGGGAGAGGCGACGCCTCCATGAACTACACCGAGATCGGCGAAGCCCGCAGGATGGTTGACGGCTGGGAGATTTCGGGATTGGGCGAGCCTGCCGACACCGCCAGGGTATCGGCGGTCATCGCCCGTATCCTGCTGCCGAACCTGATCTACAACCGAGAGGCCTCGGAGGTCCGCGCCAAGGCTGCCATGGAAGCGGTTCGTCCGGTGCTCTTCAAGGTGCAAAAAGGCGAGATGATCGTGCGGGTCGGGGAACGGATCAGCCCTGAGCAATCCCAGAAGCTGCGCGCCATCTTCCAGGGGCACCGCGGTGGCAACCAGCTGTTCAGCGCAGCCGGGATCTTCGGCCTGATCCTGGTGTTGTTCTACTTTCCCTACCGTTTCGCCTGCAAGAACATCCGCAAGTTCAACCCCACCAACCGGGACATTCTGATCCTGTCGCTGCTTATTGTCGGCAGCTTCCTGGTGTTCAAGACCGCACTGCTCATATCCCACAACATCGGACAGGTCTTTCCCAACGTGGACACCAACAACTACTTTTACCTGTTCCCCTTTGCGGCCAGCGCAATGATCGTGCGCGTCTTCATCAACTCGGAGGTCGCCCTGGTCTTCTGCGCCATTCTGGCCCCCCTGTTGGGGATCATGTTCGACAACAACATGTTCGTGGTGATCTATGCCCTGCTGGGGGGCATTGTCGGCGCCCATGGCATGCGGCAGTGTTCGGACCGCGGCACCGTCTATGCAGCCGGACTCAAGGTATCGGTGGTCAACCTGGCCATGGCCCTGGCCTTCCAGACCTTCAACAGCACCCTTTTCAGCATGCAGACCGTCTACGTGGCCTTCTTCGCCCTGGTGAGCGGCGTGGTGAGCGCCGGTTTTGTGTCTGGTTTCATCCCCGTCATCGAGGCGCTGTTCCACTACACTACCGACATCAAGCTGCTGGAACTGGCCAACCTCAACTCTCCCCTGCTGCGTGACCTGATGGTGCGCGCGCCAGGCACCTACCACCACAGCGTGGTGGTGGGCAACCTGGTGGAGGCGGCGGCCGAGTCTATCAACGCCAATCCGCTCCTGGCGCGAGTGGCAGCCTATTATCACGACATCGGCAAGGCATCCAAGCCGCTCTATTTCATCGAAAACCAGAGCGACGATGAGAACCGCCACGACCGGCTCACCCCCAGCATGAGCGCCCTGATCCTGATATCCCACATCAAGGAGGGTGCCGAACTGGCACGCGAAAAACGCCTGGGCCAGCCGATCCTCGACATCATCCGTCAGCACCACGGTACCGGCCTGATCAAATTTTTCTACGACCGGGCCAAGACCCAGGCCGAGGCCAACGGGCAGGTCGTGGAGGAGAAGGATTTCCGGTATCCCGGCCCCAAGCCGCAAACCCGCGAGGCCGGCATCGTCATGCTGGCCGACTGTGTAGAGGCCGCCTCCCGCAGCCTGGTCAACCCCACCGCCGATCGCATCCAGGGCATGGTACAGAAGATCATCAACAATATCTTCATCGACGGTCAACTGGACGAGTGCGAATTGACGCTGAAGAACCTGCACGAGATTGCCAAGAGCTTCAACCGCATCCTGAACGGGATCTTTCATCACCGTATCGATTACCCCGAGCCGGTCCACAAGGGTGGCGGCGGAGCCAAAAAAACGGCGCATATCGAACAGAAAACCGCAGTCACCGAACAGGTAAGGGCGGGCAATGGGGGCAAAAAAAGTGCGGATACTGTTGAACAACCGCCAGCGAAGGCATCGGATCGGGACAAGCCGGCTAAAAAAGGTGGCAACGAGGACCTTAAGCGCCTTGGGATGTCCTGAGGAGACGGAACTGTCCCTCTCGGTCGTTGGCGACCGGACCATCCGCGCCATCAACCGCGACTACCTGGGACGGGATCACGCCACCAACGTCATCTCCTTCTCGCTGCGGGAGGGAGACTGGGGCGGGGTTTCGCCCCATGCCCTGGGTGATGTGATCATCTCGGCCGACACCGCCGCACGGGAGGCCGAAGTCGGCGGCATGGAGCCGTTCGAGCGGCTCTGTTTTCTGCTGGTGCACGGCATACTCCATCTGTGCGGGTATGACCACGAGCGCTCAGGCCCGGCCGAGGCCCAAAAAATGGAGCAAAAGGAGCGGGAACTATTCAGGATTTTGAAGAAGGAAGGGTTGTTAAACCCGACCGGTTCATAGACTCGGTCAACTGCGCCATCGAGGGGATTATCCACGCGGTCCGCACCGAGAAGCACATGCGCAACCACTTCATCTCCGCCCTGGCAGTGCTGCTGGCGGCGCTCTTCCTGCGGGTGACGCCCATCGAATTCGCCCTGCTGGCGATCTCGATCCTCTTCGTGCTGTTCGCGGAACTGCTCAACACGGCGGTGGAGGCAGTGGTGGACCTGGTCTCGCCCGGCTATCACCCCCTGGCCAAGGTTGCAAAGGACACGGCCGCCGGCGCTGTGCTGCTGGCCTCGATGGGCGCGCTCATCATGGGTTATCTGATCCTGGCCAGGTATGTGCTCCCTATTTACGGAAAGGTGCTTGCCATGTTCGGTACGCCATCCGATCTGGGTACGGTGGTATCCGTCCTGATCGTCATCATCGTTGTCGTCATGGTCAAAAGTCTGACCGGTACGGGCACACCGCTCCATGGAGGCGTGCCCAGCGGCCATGCGGCCGTGGCATTCTCCATTGCCACGGCTGTTTCGCTCAATACCCATGATCCGCTCATCTCGTTGCTTTCCGTCGCACTGGCCGCAATGGTCAGCCATTCACGGCTGCTGATGCGGATCCATACCATGACCGAGGTCGTGTTCGGCTCATTGCTGGGAGCCGGCATTACCCTGATTGTGCTTATGTTATTCAAACTATTGGGCTCATAACGGAGGGAATTCACGTTGGAAGAAGGCGGGGGCATAAAGTCGGGGATTCTCGACCTGGTCAGCCGGTTCCTGACCGGTCGCAAAAAGATTACCGCTGATGAGATCCATGAGTTGATCGAGGCCAGCGAGGAAGAGGGACTGGTAAACGAGGAGGAGAGCGAGATGATCCGCTCGATCTTCTCCCTGCGCAGCACCGTGGTACGTGAGGTCATGGTACCCCGCACCGACATGGCCTGCGTCTCCGCCGAAGCCACCGTGCAGGAGTTGCTGGAGACCATCATCTCCTGCGGTCACTCGCGTATCCCGGTCTTTGAAACCACCACCGACAACATCATCGGCCTGCTCTATGCCAAAGACCTGCTGAAATTCTGGGGTGAGGACCGGGCGCGGGTTCAGGTGCGTGCCATCATGCGTCCCCCCTACTTTATCCCCGAAACCAAAAATCTGGAACAATTGCTCCAGGAGTTCAAGCGAAAACGGGTTCACCTGGCCATCGTCATCGACGAATACGGCGGTACCTCGGGCCTGATCACCATCGAGGACCTGCTGGAGGAGATCGTGGGCGATATCCAGGACGAATACGACCAGGAAGAGGCACTCTTCGAGATCAATGCCGACGGTTCCATCACCGCCGATGCCCGCATGCCCGTGGAAGACCTGGAGAAGCACTTCGACATGGAGATCGAACGCGACAAGTTCGATACCATCGGCGGTCTCATCTTCCATCTGACCGGCAAGATTCCCGCCGCGGGCGACGTGATCGACGGAGCCGGGCTGCGCCTGACCATCCTGGATGCCGATGAGCGCAAGATCAAAAAGGTCTGCGTTGCCCGCGCCGGCAGTACCAATGGCGAAGCAGCGGGGGACTAGTGACGAACCGGTACCCCGCTACATACATGCTGCAACTGTTCGATCGTGCGGGACTGCTGGCCATCGCTTCCGGCGTGTTGATCGCCCTCTCCTTTCCCAACGCCGGTCTTTCATTTCTGGCCTGGATTGCGCTGATTCCACTGCTGATCGCGCTTGAGGGGGCCTCCGCCCGCACGGCCTTTCGCATCGGCCTTACCTGCGGGCTCAGCGCCTACGCCATCATCCTGTACTGGATCAATATCGTCGTCACCCTGTACGGGCACCTTCCCTGGGCCGTCAGCATCCCGATATATCTCATGCTTGTGGCATGGCTGGCCCTGTTCTACGGCATGACCACGCTGGTGGCGCGCCTGGGTGAACAGGTCGGGGTCAAGGCCGCCTTTACCCTGCCGGTGGCCTGGATAGCCTTCGACTTCATCCGCTCCTTCCTGTTCACCGGCTTTCCCTGGGCCATGCTGGGCCACTCCCAGTACCGCACCCTGCCGCTGATCCAGATTGCCGACATAACCGGCGTCTACGGCATCACGGCGCTCATTGTGCTGGCCAACGTGGTGCTCTACCGCGTCCTGCGGGCGGTTTCCGGGGCAGGAGTACCCTACCCGTTCAAGAGCGCGCTGTTCCTCATCACCGCCCTCATCGCAACTCTCCTCTACGGGTTCAATCGCCTGAACCGGCCGGAAACGACCTCAGGGCCGCCGCTCAGGGTTGCCCTCATCCAAGGCAATATCCCCCAGGATGTAAAATGGAGCCCGGCTTTCCGGGAAAAGACCATGGCCATTTACGAACGCTTGACCAGGGAGGCGGGCAAGGGGGGGACGGACCTCGTGATCTGGCCGGAAAGCGCCGTTCCCTTCTTCTTTCAGGACGAGCCGATGCAGGCGGAACGCATCAGGGCACTGGCGCGGGAGCTGCATACCTGGCTGCTCTTCGGCAGTCCGGCCCATGAACTGGTTAACGACAGGAACACCCTTCTCAACAGCGCCTTCGTCATCGCCCCCACCGGTGAGACCATGGCCAGGGGCGACAAGCTGCACCTCGTGCCTTTCGGCGAATATGTGCCGATGAAACACCTGCTCCCCTTTGTCAGCAAACTGGTGGTG
Organism: Geobacter sp.; assembly: GCA_027346925.1. GTDB lineage: Bacteria > Desulfobacterota > Desulfuromonadia > Geobacterales > Pseudopelobacteraceae > JACPFJ01. Next base: position 702 of record DAIERH010000049.1, on the reverse strand, counting down.
GGGATCGGCGACTTTTCGCCCGGCGAGCACGCCGCTCCGCTTAACGTCGGACAAACCCAGGCCGGATTGCTGGTCTGCTATGAGGCGATCTTTCCGGAACTGGCTCGGGAATATGTGCGCAATGGGGCGCGCATTCTGGTGAACATCACCAATGACGCCTGGTACGGCCGCTCCTCGGCGCCCTACCAGCACTTCTCCATCGCGGTCTTTCGGGCCGTGGAAACCCGCACGCCCCTGCTGCGCGCCGCCAATACCGGCATCACAGCCATCGTCGACCAGAACGGCCACGTCCGTACCATGACCGGCCTGTTCGTGGAGGACTTCCGCACCGGCGAGGTCAGGCCGGGCAGCGGCGACTCCCTCTACCTGCGGATCGGCGATGCGCCGGCTTGGCTGTGCGTGTTGCTAAGCTCGGGGGTTGCCGGACTTGCGTGGTTCAGACAGAGAAAAAACGGTCAAACCTGCCACAGAGACACGGAGAGCAGCAACACCAAAAAAACGTCATCGTGAAAACTGCGTGACAAACAGTAAGCGGCGGGCTGTTGAATCTTAAAGCCCATGCCTCCTCTGTGCCTCCGTGTTTCAGTGGCGAAAATCGACTCTAATTCATTTTAGCAAGGAGTAACCCATGTTCCGTGAAGAAGTAGCCCGAATGACCGACCTGGAAGAACGTATCGCCAAGCTCCGGGGGTCTCTTTGACA
>DAIERH010000048.1:2825-12858 GCA_027346925.1 Geobacter sp. | reverse complement strand
TAGACCCGCTTGGCGTCGTTGTTGTAGTAGGCCTGCTGGGTGTCGAGCCAGCGTTCCACCAGCAGGTCGCGTACCGCGTAGGCCAGGGCCAGGTACAGGTCGGCCTTTGTGGCCGAGTACTTGTCCTTGACCAGTGTGTATTGGAGGTGGCGCATGAAGGAGCGCTGCAGGTCGGTGGAGGTCGGCTTCAATTCGCAGAAAGGCGGGGTATTGTGTGCGTTCATGGGACCGATCCTTGGAGAGGCGGGATATGAAACGGCGGGGGAAGTATATCGAGTCCGCGGACCGAATGCAAGGTCACAGGTCTGTCAGGCAAAAATACCGGAAATGGCGGTTTCCCCCCAGGCGGGCGAGGAGTTCCTGCTGTACATACTCCATCGGGCGGAAGATCGGTCCAATCGGGAAAAAGTTTGTCTGGAAGCGGCGGAGAAGGCAGGGCTTGAATGGGCTGGTGTGTCTAATCGTCATGGCAGCTTGCAATGGAGGGAGAAAGTCTGTATAAGAATTCAAATTTACAGGGGAATTTGCAGGAGATTTGCCGCAGGTGGTATGCGGGGTTGACGCTGGAAACGATATGCATTCTCAACTGGGAAAAGCCGTGAAGGCGTCACGGCTTCAAGTAGGAATCGTGATCACACGGCCAAGAGGACGTGTGAAACAAGCGGAGGGCTCACGATGCCACAATGGCTCATGTTTGCGATCATTGGAATAGGAGGCGGCGTGTCATCGGGCCTGTTCGGCGTCGGCGGCGGCGTCGTCATTGTCCCGGCGCTCATCTACTGGGCCGGGTTCTCGCAACACAAGGCAACGGGAACCAGCCTTGCCGTCCTGCTCCCTCCGATCGGCCTTGCCGCGACCCTTGAATACTATCGGAACGGGAACGTGGACCTCAGGGCGGCCATGATTGTCGCTGCTGCCATGTTCGTCGGCGCCTGGGGCGGAGCGTTCCTCGCGAACCAGATGAAGGGACCCCACCTGCGTCTCATCTTCGGGATATTCGTCTCCGGCCTCGGCGTGTACCTTGTCTATGGTGCCTGCAAACGCCTCGGCTGGTTGTGAACGGCTCCCATCAACATGACGACAAAGAGGAAAATCAACCCGCAAAAGCGCTGTTACCTTGGCAGCGCCGCTACCCTGCTGCTTGGTTTGGGGGCGTCCGTCATCATCTACCTGGCGGCCGGTGATGCCCAGGATGACGTTCTGGAGCACATTGAAGGGTCGAAGACATATCTCCACGATTTGGAGATGTACGGCGGCAAAGCGAATGTCCTCGCAGCGGAGTTCACGCATTGGTTCGGCGGGCTATGGCATGGAACATCGCTCGCTTATACACTAGGTTGCATTACCCTCTTGCTGTCTTTAGGGCTGTTCTTCGTCGGCTATCACTCGCCCTCTGACGTGGAACCCGGTGACCGGGATGCAAACAACGAGCACAGAACCGGGTAAACCGGTTTCGTGCAGAAAAGGAAAATGCGGCGAAAAGGGCTTGCGGCATTTTTCCCCTTTCATTGATGGGCTACGATCATTCTTACCCCCATCCCTTCATCACCGCATCAAATCAGGCATTCGCGGTTGACACCCTCCTGCTGGATATAGTATCCTTTCAACCCCCTTTACCGCATCAACACGCTGTTTGGCAGTGTGAAACATACAATCCGGAACAAAGGACACGAGACATGCGCAGCGATATGATTAAACAGGGACTTGAGCGGACGCCGCACCGGGCACTGCTGAAAGGCACCGGCGTTCCCGACAAGGCCTTCGAGAAGCCGTTCATCGGCGTGGCCACCAGTTTTACCGACCTGATCCCCGGCCATTCCGGCATGCGCGACCTGGAGCGCTTCATCGAGAAGGGGGTCCACTCCGGCGGCGGCTATGCATTCTTCTTCGGCATCCCCGGCGTCTGCGACGGCATTGCCATGGGTCACAAGGGGATGCACTATTCGCTTCCCACCCGCGAACTGATCGCCGACATGGTGGAATCCGTGGCCGAGGCGCACCGCCTGGACGGACTTGTGCTGCTCACCAACTGCGACAAGATCACCCCCGGCATGCTCATGGCGGCCGCACGCCTGGATATCCCTTGCATCGTGGTCACCGCGGGCCCGATGATGAGCGGGCGTGGCCAGGCCGGGCGCAAATACTCCTTCGTCTCCGATACGTTCGAGGCCATGGCCCGCTACAAGGCCGGCGTGATCGACGACCGTGAGCTTAAGGTCTGCGAGGACAACGCCTGCCCCGGCATGGGATCCTGCCAGGGGTTGTTCACCGCCAACACCATGGCCATCCTGACCGAGACCCTGGGCATGAGCCTGCCGCGCTGCGGCACGGCTCTGGCGGTCTCGGCCCTGAAGCGTCGCATCGCCTTTGCCTCGGGTGAAAAGATCGTGGAACTGGTGAACAACAATATCACCCCGCGCTCGATCCTGACCCGACCGGCGTTCGAGAACGCCATCCGCGTTGACCTGGCCTTGGGCGGCTCGTCCAACACGGTGCTGCACCTGCTGGCCATTGCCCGCGAGGCCGGGGTGGATCTGCCGTTGGAGACCTTCGACCTCCTGGCCAAGGATACACCGCAATTGGCATCCATGAACCCGGCCGGCGAGTACTTCATGGAGGATCTGGACATCGCCGGCGGCGTGAGCGGCGTGCTCAAGCAACTGGGCGACAAGATCCAGGATACTCCCACCCTGTTCGGCCTGACGACCCGGCAATTGGCCCGGAGCGTGGAGAATGTGGATGAAGATGTCATCCACCCCCTCTCCAATCCGGTCAAGAAGGAGGGGGGCATTGCCATCCTCTCCGGCAACATCGCTCCCAAGGGGGCTGTGGTCAAGCAGTCGGGCGTCTCCGCCGCCATGATGCAATTCGAGGGCACGGCACGCTGTTTCGATGCCGAGGAAAAGGCCATGGCCGCCATCATGGAGGGCAAGATCGTTTCCGGCGACGTGGTGGTCATCCGTTACGAAGGTCCCAAGGGCGGCCCCGGCATGCGCGAGATGCTTGCCCCCACGGCGGCCATCATGGGGATGGGACTGGGCGACTCGGTGGCCCTGATCACCGATGGCCGCTTCTCCGGAGGCACCCGTGGACCCTGCATCGGTCACATCTCCCCCGAGGCGGCCCAGGGGGGACCGATCGCCCTGGTTGAGGACGGTGACCGGATCCTGCTGGATATCCCGGCCCGCAGGCTGGAACTGCTGGTGGACGAGGCCACGCTGGAGGCGCGTCGCGCCCGGTGGATAGCGCCGGAGCCGAAGATCAAAAGCGGCTGGCTGGCCCGGTACGCCAAGGTGGTCACATCGGCCCATACCGGTGCGGTAACCACGGCGGAGTAGACGTTTGTAGCGAGGCATCCCATCGCGGGTGCCCGATTGAATTCGGGCGGACAAGACCGACCCTACTCCCACCCCAAGGAGGAACCATGAAAACGCTTCTCAACGTGGCAGCCGTTTTCGCCCCGCATGTCACGCCGCAAGGCCGTGGCGATCATGCGGAATAGAGCGGGCCACCGCTACGGTGGCTTGCTGCTGTCATCACACTAACTTACAGATTTCTGAGGTACTTTCTATGAAAATGAACGGCGCACGAATATTACTGGAGTGCTTGAAACGGGAAGGGGTGGACACGGTCTTCGGTTATCCCGGCGGCACGGTGATCAACCTCTATGACGAACTTTTCAACTTCAAGGATATCCGACACATCCTGCCGCGCCACGAGCAGGCCGGCACCCATGCGGCCGACGGCTATGCCCGCGCCACCGGCAAGGTCGGGGTGGCCATCGCCACTTCGGGTCCCGGTGCCACCAACACCGTGACCGGTATTGCCACGGCCTACATGGACTCCATCCCCATGGTGATCATCACCGGCCAGGTGCCCACGGCCCTGATCGGCAACGACGCCTTCCAGGAAGTGGACATCATCGGCATCACCCGCCCCTGCACCAAGCACAACTTCCTGATCAAGGACGTGAACGACATCGCCACCATCATGAAGAAGGCCTTCTACATCGCCCGCAGCGGCAGGCCCGGTCCGGTGCTGGTGGATCTGCCCAAGGACGTGCAGATCGCACAGACCGAGTTTGTCTATCCCGAAACAATCGAGATCCGGGGGTACAAGCCGAACCTCACGGGACACCCCCGCCAGGTGGAGAAGGCGGTGGCCATGCTGCTCGCCGCCCATCGCCCGGTGGTCTACGTGGGCGGCGGGGTCGTGCTCGGCAATGCCTCCGACGAACTGACCACCCTGGCCCGCATGTTGAGCCTGCCGGTCACCACCACCCTGATGGGGCTGGGCGCCTTCCCGGAAAACGATCCCCTGTCCCTGGGGATGCTGGGGATGCACGGCGCCTACTGCGCCAACATGGCCATGACCCACTCCGACCTGATCGTTGCCGTGGGCGCACGCTTCGACGACCGCGTCACCGGCAAGATCGCCACCTTTGCGCCCCACGCCAAGATCATCCACATCGACGTGGACCCCACCTCCATCAAGAAGAACGTGCGGGTGGACCTGCCCATCGTGGGGGATGTGAAGGACGTGCTGGCCAAGATGATCAAGCAGGCCGACAAGTCCAGGGACAAGGCCGCCGATTTCGCGGCTGCGATTGCATCCTGGCACGAGGATATCGCCGGATGGAAGGCCAAACACCCCATCGCCTACAAACAGAGCAGCACGGCGATCAAGCCGCAGTTCGTCATCCAGAAGCTGCGGGAACTGTCCGACGAGGATGCCATCATCGCCACCGACGTGGGGCAGCACCAGATGTGGACCGCCCAGTTCTTCCAGTTCAACAGGCCGCGCACCCTGCTCTCCTCGGGTGGCCTCGGCACCATGGGGTACGGCCTGCCGGCCGCCATGGGCGCCCAGGCGGCCTTCCCCAAGCGCCAGGTGATCACCATCTGCGGTGACGGCGGGGTGCAGATGAACATCCAGGAGTTGGCCACCCTGGTGCAGAACCGGCTGCCGGTGAAGATCGTGATCCTCAACAACAACTTCCTCGGCATGGTTCGCCAGTGGCAGGAGCTGTTCTTCGACAAGCGCTACTCCCAGACCTGCATGGAGCTGCCCATCGACTTCGTCAAGCTGGCCGAGGCCTACGGTGCCAAGGGGTTCAGCACCGCCAAGCCGGGCGAGGTCGAGAAGATCATCAAGCAGGGCTTCAAGCACCCCGGACCGGTGATCATGGAGTTCAAGATCGCCCGGGAGGAAAAAGTGCTGCCCATGGTGCCCGCGGGCGCGTCGCTGAACGAGATGGTTTTGAATGCCTAAGATTTTCCCCCTCCCTTGACGGACCCAAAGGGCCTAAAGGAGGGGGTTAGGGGTGAAGTTGCAATCAGCTTATCCGGTTGGCAGCTTCCCCCTCATCCTGCCCCTCCCCCGCAAGGGGGGAGGGAATTAAAAGAGTTGGAGGGTTTTTCCCATGCAACATACAATTTCCGTACTGGTCGAGAACGAGTTCGGCGTGCTGGCCCGGGTGTCATCGCTCTTTTCCGGGCGCGGCTTCAACATCGATTCCCTCACCGTGGCCCCCACCAACGAGGAGGGGCTCTCGCGGATGACCATCGTCACCCGCGGCGACGAGAACATCCTGGAGCAGATCACCAAGCAGCTCAACAAGCTGATCGACATCATCAAGGTGATCGACTTCACCGGCGGCGTCGCCGTCGAGCGGGAGATGGCGCTGGTCAAGGTCACGGCCGAGGACGAGAGCCGCGCCGAGGTGCTGCGCATCGTGGACATCTTCCGGGCAAAGATCATCGACGTCACCCCCAAGTCCTACACCATCGAGGCCACGGGCAGCCCGCAGAAGATCGACGCGATCCTGGAACTGCTCCGCCCGCTGGGGCTGAAGGAACTGGTCCGCACCGGCGCGGTGGCCATCGGCCGCGGGGCCAAGGGGTGGAAGGGATAACGAGCGTCTGGCCATCAACCAGGTGAAACGCCGTCCATGCCTGCATGGGCGGCGTTTTTGCTGACGTGGGCGGCAAGCTATTTGATTGACACAACCCCGTCGATGTAGTATTTTCATCCTTCGTTTAATCAATGGGTTGAACCGGTTTTCCGGATATTTTGCGGGGAGGACAGCATGAACGTCTATTACGATCGTGATTGTGATCTGAAATTGATCAAAAAGAAAAAGGTGACCATTGTCGGTTACGGTTCCCAGGGGCACGCCCATGCCTGCAATCTCAAGGATTCCGGGGTCGATGTGACGGTGGCCCTGCGCAAGGGGTCGGCCTCCGTGGCCAAGGCGAAGAACGCAGGCCTCAAGGTGGCGACCGTTGCCGAGGCCGTCGCCTCTGCCGACCTGGTGATGATCCTGACGCCGGACGAGTTCCAGTCGATCCTCTATCGCACCGAGATCGAGCCGAAACTCAAAAAAGGGGCCACCCTGGCCTTTGCCCACGGCTTTGCCATCCACTACAACCAGATCGTGCCACGGGCCGACCTGGATGTCATCATGATAGCACCCAAGGCGCCGGGCCACACGGTCCGCTCCGAGTTCGTGAAGGGGGGCGGGATTCCCGATCTGATCGCTGTGTTCCAGGATGCGTCGGGCAAGGCCCGCAATGTGGCGCTCTCCTACGCCAGCGCCATCGGCGGCGGCCGCACCGGCATCATCGAGACCACCTTCAAGGACGAGACCGAGACCGACCTGTTCGGCGAGCAGGCCGTGCTGTGCGGCGGAGCGGTTGAACTGGTGAAGGCCGGTTTCGAGACCCTGGTTGAGGCGGGGTATGCCCCGGAAATGGCCTACTTCGAGTGCCTGCACGAGCTGAAGCTGATCGTGGACCTGATGTACGAGGGCGGTATCGCCAACATGAACTACTCCATCTCCAACAATGCGGAGTACGGCGAGTACGTCACCGGACCGCGGGTCATCAACGACCAGAGCCGTGCGGCCATGAAGGAGTGCCTGCATAACATCCAGACCGGCGACTATGCCAAGCGCTTCATCCTCGAGGGGGCGTCGAACTACCCCGAGATGACCGCCCGCCGCCGCCTCAACGCCGCCCACCCGATCGAGCAGGTCGGTGAGAGACTGCGGAGCATGATGCCCTGGATCAAGAAGATCGTCGACAAGACCAAAAACTAATCCAACGACGCGCCCCCCGACACCCCTCTTCCGCCCGGAGAGGGGTGTCTGCGCTTTCAGGCAGGTATAATGAACAATAACGGACCCTTTGCCCGGGAAGGCTACCCCTTCATCGCATGTTCCGCAGCAGTGACGCTCCTCGTGTCCCTGGCGGCCGGGAAGCTCTGTTCCATCGTCCTGGCGGTTCCCGCTGCCGTCTCGTTTCTGCTCACTCTCTTCATCCTCTATTTTTTCCGCAATCCCGAGCGGACGCCGCCTGCCGGGGAAGGGGGCGTGGTAGCCCCGGCCGACGGTGTCGTGATAGTTGCGGAGCGCGTCCCCGAAACCCCTCTGGGCACGGAGGCGCTCAAGATCAGTATCTTCATGTCGGTGTTCAACGTCCACGTCAACCGCGCCCCCTTCAGCGGCAGGGTGGTTGACACGTTTTATCACAAAGGGAGCTTCTTCGATGCCCGCCATGGCCGGGCCTCGTTCGAGAACGAACGCAGCGGCATCATCCTGGAGACGGACGGCGGCGCGCGGATGGCATTTGTCCAGATCGCCGGTCTGATCGCGCGGCGGATCGTGAGTTACCCCAAGGTGGGGGATCGCCTGGTGCGCGGCGAGCGCTACGGCCTGATCCGGTTCGGGTCGCGGGTGGATGTGTACCTGCCGGTGGATGTGGCACCGCTGGTGAAACTGGGGGACAAAACCGTTGCGGGTGAAACCGTGCTGGGTCGTCTGGGATAGTGAGGAAGCCGCATGAATCCTGAAGAGATGCAGGAAGAGAAGATCGAAAAGACCGAGAGTATCAAGCGAGGGATCTATATCCTTCCCAATCTGCTGACCACCGGTAGCCTGTTTGCCGGGTTCTACAGCATGGTGGCCAGCATGAACGGCAATTTCGGCACCGCAGCCGTGTGGATCTTCGCCTCTGCCATCTTCGACGGACTGGACGGCAAGGTGGCCCGTTTGACCGGCACAACCAGCAAGTTCGGGGTGGAGTATGATTCCCTGGCCGATCTGGTCGCCTTTGGCGTGACGCCTGCCTTGATGGTCTACGCCTGGGCGCTCAAGCCTTTCGGGCGGGTCGGCTGGCTGGCGGCGTTCCTGTTCGTTGCCTGCGGGGCGTTGCGCCTGGCCCGCTTCAACGTGCAGGTCAACACCGTGGAGAGCAAACGGTTTGTCGGCCTGCCCATTCCGGCCGCGGCCAGCATGGTCGCGGCAACCGTCCTCCTGTTCCAGCATTTCGGCTGGCCCAGTTCCTTCAAGCGCCTGGCCATCATCACCCTGATCTACCTGCTGGCCTTCCTGATGGTATCCAGCTTCCGCTACTATTCCTTTAAGGATCCTGAACTGATCAAGCGGCAGCCGTTCGGCTTCCTGGTGTTCGCCATCGTGCTGTTGATCGTTGTGGCCGCCGAACCGGTGGTGATGATCTTCAGCATCATGCTGATCTATGTGCTTTCCGGGCCGGTCGCATTTGTGTTGACCTGGCCGCGCCGCCGCAGGCTGGAGAGGGCGGTGCATAAGGCGCACGAGGCTGTCAACCGTGAAGGGGATATCTGACGTCGGGATGGGGAAGCTAGGGGGCGATGTCGTGCAGGTGGGCCGTTACACCGGCGGGCGTGATTTCCAGGATGGCAAAGGTTGTCTGGCGATCTGAACGCATCAGTGTCCCCGGGTTGACGAACAGGATGCCCGACAGCGTGACGATCGTGGCGCAGTGGGTATGGCCGAACAACACGATATCCGCCCCAGCTTCGATCCCGCGCTGCTCAAGCCTGCCGAGTCCGTTTTTGACACCGTAACGATCCCCATGCACCAGCAGCAACCGTTTGCCTTCACATTCCCAGAGCATCTCCCGCGGTCCTGCGGAACGGTGATCACAGTTGCCGGCCACGCGGATCAGGTGGATGCCCAGGCAATGGGAGATAAGGCCCGCATCCTCGCCGCCGTCTCCCAAGTGGACAACGGTGTCCACCGGCTTGGCCAGATCGCAGGCCTGCAGGGCAAGGGGGTAGTTTCCATGGGTATCCGAGATGACGAGTATACGCATGAAACTACTGTAGCAAATCTCGGGCTTTAATGAAAACCAAAATGACGTAAGGCAGGTTCAGCCATGTCAAAAAAAAGCGTGCTCATCATCGCCGGAATCGGCCTCTCCCTCGTGCTCCTGTTCGTGGTGTCGGTCCTGATCGCCAGGGTGCTTCTGGGCACTGGCGAGCCTGGACTGACGGACAAACCGGGAGTTGGCCTGGTCGAGGTCAAGGGAATGATCATCGACTCGCGGGAAACGGTGCGCCAGTTGCGCTATTTCCTCAAGAAAGACGCCATCAAGGCGGTCGTACTGCGGGTGGATTCCCCGGGCGGCGTGGTGGCCCCTTCCCAGGAGATCAGCGACGAGGTGGCTAAGTTCGCTAAGAAGAAAAAAATCGTCGTCTCCATGGGGAGCCTGGCGGCCTCGGGGGGGTACTACATCTCAGCCCCGGCCACGCTGATCTACGCCAATCCCGGCACGATCACCGCCAGCATCGGGGTGATCCTCAAGCTCTCCAACATCGAGGCGCTAATGGACAAGATCGGTATCAAGTCCTATACGCTCAAGACCGGCAAATACAAGGATTCGGGCTCGCCCTTCCGCCAGTTGTCCGCTGCGGACCGGGCCATGCTCCAGGCGGTGATCGACAATACCCACGAACAGTTTGTCCAGGCAGTGGCCCGCGGGCGCAAGCTACCGGTGGAGGAGGTCCGCAAGATTGCCGACGGCCGCATCCTGTCGGGTGAACAGGCCAAGGCCCTGAAACTGGTGGATCGGCTGGGGACGCTGCAGGATGCCATCGAAGAGGCGGGAAAACTGGCCGGCATCAGCGGGGAGCCGGAGGTGATCCAGGCTCCCAAGAAGAAGCTCAATTACCTGGACCTGCTCGTGGACGGCATGGAGGAAAAGTTCAA
>DAIERH010000048.1:0-2725 GCA_027346925.1 Geobacter sp. | reverse complement strand
ACTCTGCGCAGCGCCGTGGGCGGGATGAAGCTGATGTACGAGGCGGAGTAGAGAAACGGTTCGAGGTTAACGGCGGTTCGAAGTTCGAGGTTTATAACCTTGAACCCCGAACCTCGAACCTCGAACATAGAACATGTTACTTCCGTTTTTGCAGTTTTTTATGGGCGTCCAAAAGGATGCGTTCGGTGGTGGCCCAGTCGATGCAGGCGTCGGTGATGGAGACGCCGTATTTCAGGTGGCTGTGATCGGCCGGGACTTTCTGGCTGCCCGCCTCCAGGAAGCTCTCGATCATCACCCCGGAGATGGATTCGTTGCCGTCAACCACCTGTTGGACGACACTTTCCAGCACCAGCGGCTGTTTCTGGTAATCCTTGCCCGAGTTGCCGTGACTGCAATCCACCATGATGGTGGGGAACAGCCCGCTCTTCTTCAGGGAGTCCTCGCTGTGGGCGATGTCTTCCGGGTGGTAGTTCGGCTTGCGCGAACCGCCCCGCAGCACGATATGCACATCAGGGTTGCCCGAGGTCCGGATGATCGAGGTCCGCCCCTCGCGGTTGATGCCCAGGAAACTGTGGGGGTGTTGGGCCGCGATCATTGCGTCCATGGCGATCTGGAGGTTGCCGTCGGTGCCGTTCTTGAAACCGATGGGGAACGACAGGCCGCTGGCCAGTTCGCGGTGGGTCTGGGACTCGGTGGTGCGTGCCCCGATGGCCCCCCACGAGATCATGTCGGCCACGTATTCCGGGGTGATCGGGTCGAGCATCTCGTTGGCCACCGGGACCTCCAGCGCGGTGATCCGGCTCAGCAGCCCACGGGCGATGCCGAGCCCTTTGGAGATCAGGTGGGTGCCGTTCATATCAGGGTCGTTGATCAGCCCCTTCCAGCCGACGGTGGTGCGGGGTTTTTCGAAGTAGGCCCGCATGATCAGCAGCAACTGGTCGCTGACGCTTTGGGAGAGGGCCGCCAGGCGTTCGGCGTATTCCACGGCCGCCTCGGGATCGTGGATCGAGCAGGGGCCGACCACCACCATCAGGCGTCGGTCGCGGCGCTGGAGTATCTCCTTGATCCGCTCGCGGCTTTTCATGACGAACTCGCGGTCCTTCTCGGAGAGCGGAAAGACCTGGCGCAGGTCGGCCGGTGCGATGATGGGGGTGATGGCGGTAATCTTGAGATTGTTTGTCTTGATCATGGGGATGTGCCTTTGAGTCGCTCGAATATGCTTGCAGGTTCGCCAAGATAAAACTATTGTCCTTGATTTGTCAATGATTCTCAAGCCGGATTCAAACCGTTTCCGGTCGGAAACCCGCGAGGTGGGTATATGGATATGCATGGCGTTGTCGGCTATTTTATAGTCATTGGGGGGACCGCCCTGGGGTTTCTGATCGTGGTGGCGTGGACGATCAAGTCTATCATCGCCAGCGAGGTCACCAAGCGGTACGAGTTGTTCCGGCAGCAGCTGCAACTGGAGGTCAGCCAGACCTTGGACCAGTTCAGGAAGACCATGGCCGAGGAAAAGATGGTCTTCGGCACCATGATGGACAGCAGGTCCGATTCGCTTGTCCAGTTGTACGGACTCATGATAGACATCGCGAAGACCGGCCGGGAACTCTCCAGGCACGGGTTGAACAATCTTCCCTTTGCCGTCGGAACGGCCCAGTCGGTCCTGGCGTCAACCCAGGAATTTTTCGGAACGTACCAGAAAAACGGCATCTATTTCTCCGACGAATTCTGTGCTGCCATGGATACCTTCCTGAAAAACCGGGAGAAGGAGATGGCGGATTTCGCGGCCGCGGTCAACACGAGGGTTGCAACCCCGCGGGACGAGCAGAACGTGATCGCCCAAATCCAGAAGTCCTGGAGCGCCTTTGAAGGTGAAATGCCTGTGGCCATAACCGAGATGAAACGGGAGTTCCGCCGGCTGGTGGGCGGTTCGAGCAAGTGGTGGTAGGAGGGGGAGCATGATACGTGCCGCGTTCCTGGATCGCGACGGAACGATCAACAAGGAAAAGGACTATCTCTACCGGATCGATGAGTTCGAGTTCATCCCCGGTGCGCCGGAAGCGGTCAGGCTGCTGAACGAGGCCGGTTTTCTGGTGGTGGTCGTCTCCAACCAGTCCGGCGTGGGGCGCGGCTACTACACAGAAGACGATGTGGAGATTCTGCACCGCCACATCGCCGCCGAACTGGCCGCCTCCGGTGCCCGAGTTGATGCCTGGTTTTACTGCCCCCACCACCCCAGGGGAAAGGGCAGCTACTCCCTTGCGTGCCGCTGCCGCAAACCGCTGCCGGGGATGCTTCTAGGCGGCAGGACGGTACGATATCGACCTTGCCGCATCGGTTATGATCGGCGACAAGCTGGTGGATATGGAGGCGGGCATGGCTGCCGGCTGCCGGACGATCCTGGTCAGGACAGGATATGGCGCCGAACAGGAATCCGACGTACCTGCCGGCGTGGAAGTGTACGACGATCTGCTGGCGGTGGCCAGGTCGCTGACGACGCAGCCTTGCGATGGCGTTTGACAGCCGGTGCTCAGGTATGCAAAACTATCGGTTTACAATCTCATGATCAAAAGGACGCGTCCATGTCTCTAGGCATCACCAAAGGCATCATCCTGGCCGGAGGGGCCGGCAGCCGCCTCTTTCCCCTTACCCTGGTGGCAAGCAAGCAACTCCAGCCGGTCTACGACAAGCCGATGATCTACTACCCCCTGGCGACCCTGATGGC
>DAIERH010000047.1 GCA_027346925.1 Geobacter sp. | reverse complement strand
GTTTCTGGTGAATCCGGCATCATTGTCCGCGCTGCCGATCAGGGTTGCGACCGTTGGACAGTGAGGTTCGGCAGTCCGCTCCTGGGGGCGGACGAGTGGTGTTGCTATGCCGACGAGGAGTTGCAGGTAGGCGACAGGGTGCGGGTGACGGACATCGAGGGGCAGGTGCTCAAGGTTGCCAGGCTCTAGAGGGGATTGAGAGGCGGTTATTGGCTGTACTCAAAAGAGATATTCCCTTTGCCCGGCCTCAACGGTTTGTGCTAGATTTCGCTCATGCCGGAAAAGAACCATGAATACTGGATGCGACGGGCCATCGCCGAGGCGGGCAAGGCCCAGGGCAAGGACGAGGTGCCCATCGGCTGTATCATCGTCAAGAACGGCAAGATCATCTCCCGCGGTCACAACCTGCGCGAATCGGCCCAGGACCCGGCGGCCCACGCCGAACTGATCGCCATCAGAAAAGCCGCCAGGAAACTCGGTTCCTGGCGGCTCTTGGATACCACCCTGTATGTCACGCTCGAACCCTGCATCATGTGCATGGGAGCCATCATCCTGGCCCGCGTCCCCACCGTCGTCTTCGGCTGCTTCGACCCCAAGGGGGGCGCGGCCGGCTCACTCTACGACCTGTCCGACGATTCCCGCCTCAATCACCGCGTCCAACTGATTCCCCGCATCCTGGAAGAGGAGTGCTCGCAACAGTTGAGCGGCTTCTTCAGCGAGTTGCGCCGACGTAAGCGCTCCCGGCGCGTTACTGCCCCCGCATAATCTCCTCATACTCCTCGGGTGTATTCACGTTGCGGAACGAATCGGCAGCCCCAGGAATGTGGCGGATCTCATCCCATGCCACCAACCTGGTCCTGAGTCGCGTGAGGATATCGAGAATCTTCTTCTCACCCCGCTCCAGAGCTCCCTGGATCTCCGCCAGGGAGCTCCTGGCGTAGACGGCGTGCAGCGGTTCCTGTCCGCCGTCGCTGAAGGGGATCAGCGCGTCCTCCCATCCATCCATGGCGCAGAGCGCCCTGATCAATTCCTCGCTGACGAGCGGCATGTCGCAGGCGGCGACAAATATCCGCTCGGTTCTGCTGTGGGCCAGGGCGGCGTGCAGTCCGGCAATGGAGCCGGCGCCGGGAAAGATGTCCGCAACCGTGCGGCAGGGGATGCCGGCGTACTCCTCGGGGGTGTTGGTGACGATGATGACCTCGGGGAAGATGGCGGCCAGGGTGCGGTACAGAGCCCCGATGATGGTCGTGTCGCCCAGCGCCAGCAGGGCCTTGTTGCGTCCCATGCGGGTGGATGACCCTCCCGCCAGGATCACGCCGGTCACCCCGTCGATCTTGGCCCGGTCCGGATACTGCTCGATCAGCTCTGGGTGGCTGTACACGGTGAACCTGCCCTCCCTGACGTAGCCGACCAGGCAGATCTCGCTCCGGTCGCACAATCGGATGGCCATGTCGGTAGGGGAGGTGCGCGAGGCGATGAGCCTCACCCCCAGAAGGGCAGCCTTGGCCACCATCTCGGTTGACACCCGGCCCGAGGTGACCAGAATCGTCCCCGTAAGGTCGATCCCCTTGAACAGGGCCTCGCCGGCGATACGGTCCAGGGTGTTGTGCCGTCCCAGGTCCTCCGCGTACAGGAACATGTCGCCGCCGCGCCCCGCGGCGGCCGAGTGGATGCCGCCATGGCGGCGGTAGTTGCTGGCTTGCCTGGCCAGTTCGTCCATCAGGCTGAATATCTCAGAGGGTTTGACGGGGACAGAGTTGCCTGTCGCGCCCTGGGCTCTGTCCTCTAGCCGGGGCATGCTGAAGCTGATGCCGCTGCCGCACCCCGAGGTCAACACCGGCTGCAGTCGTTCCGGCAGCTCCCCCTTGATGCGTACATTGGCGGTGCCGAAATCCTCGCAGACGCTGAACATCTCGAAGTCGGCAAGGCTCCGCACGAAACCCTGGAGACGCAGGAAACCGGCCGCCAGGAAGCGCAGGTCGTGGGGCGAGGCGATCAGGGTGGCGATCTCCCGGCCATTGACGATGAGTTGCAGCGGAAACTCGGCCACCACCCTGCCGCGAACGGGCTTCAGGACGCCGTCGCGGTAGGTGAATATGCTATGATCGGGGCTTTCGGGCATGACGCTGGACTCGCGTTTCGGGATAAGAAAAGAGGGGAGAACCGCATGTGTTCTCCCCCCTGTGGGCAGTTCCCGGCAGAAAGGAAATCAGCCGGCCAGGCCGAAGGTCTCGTGCAGCACGCGCACGGCCAGTTCGGTGTACTTCTCGTCGATGGCCACGGCGATCTTGATCTCCGATGTGGAGATCATCTGGATATTGATGTTGTTGGCGGCCAGGGCGGCGAACATGCGGGTGGCCACACCGGCGTGGCTGCGCATGCCGAGACCCACGATGGAAACCTTGCTGATGTTCTCGTCGGAGATGACGTTCTTGGCCTGGATCTCCTTGGCGACCTCGTTGGTGATCAAGAGGGCCTGCTTCAGGTCTGCCTTGGTCACGGTGAAGGTGAAGTCGGTCAGTCCTTCGGAACTGACGTTCTGCACGATCATGTCCACCGAGATGGCGGCGTCGGAGAGCGGCGTGAGGATCTTGGCGGCGATGCCCGGCTTGTCCGGTACCCCCATCACGGCGATCTTGGCTTCGTTCTTGTCGTAGGCAACCCCTGAAACGAGAATCCCTTCCATATCCTTATCCTCCCTGGTAACCATGGTACCGGTGTTTTCATTGAGACTGGAGCGGACATGCACGTCCACGTCGTATTTCTTGGCAAACTCCACGGAGCGGATCTGGAGCACCTTGGCGCCCAGGCTGGCCAGTTCGAGCATCTCGTCGTAGGAGATCTTCTCGATCTTGCGCGCCTCCTTGCAGATGTTGGGATCTGTGGTGTAGACCCCGTCAACGTCGGTGTAGATCTCGCACACATCGGCCTTGAGCGCTGCCGCGATGGCCACGGCCGAGGTGTCGGAACCGCCGCGTCCCAGGGTGGTGACGTTGCCGGCCGCGTCCATGCCCTGGAAACCGGCCACGATCACGATGGAGCCGTTCTTCAGGTCGGCGCGGATGTTCTTGTCGTCGATGCTCTCGATGCGGGCCTTGGTGGCGGTGGAGTCGGTGATGATCGGCACCTGCCATCCCTGGTAGGACTTGGCCTTGTAGCCCTGGGACTTGAGGTACATGGCCAGGAGTCCGATGGTGACCTGCTCGCCGGTGGCCACCACCACATCGTACTCGCGCCCGTCGGGGATCTCGCTCATATCATTGGCCAGGGCCACCAGCTTGTTGGTCTCGCCCGACATGGCCGATACGACCACGATCACGTCGTTGCCGGCGTCATAGGTTCTCATGACCCGTTTGGCGACATTCTTGATGCGGTCGGTGGTGCCGACCGAGGTACCGCCGTATTTTTGGACTACAAGTGCCATACTGCTCTCCTTAGCATAGTGGTGACGGAAACAGTGCAAGTAGAATGTGGTTCTATAGCAGATAACCGGTTTTCAGGTCAAAGGAATTTTTCAGGTTTCGCCAACTCGGCAAACCGGGCGAGCACCCCATCCATTTCAGGCCCGGCGGCCTCGAAGGTGAGGCTGCGCAGATCCTCCCCGCCGTGTTCCAGGGTCACGATCAGGTGCTCTTCGGGGAACAGTTCGTCCAGGCGCTCGGACCATTCGACTATGCAGATCCCGTCTCCCTGAAAGTATTCCTCGAAACCCAGTTCGGCGATGTCGAAGGCCCCGGTCAGCCGGTAGAAATCGAAGTGATAGACCGGAACGGCACCCGGATATTCGTTCATGATGGCAAAGGTCGGGCTGGCGACCAGGTGGGCGCTGGTGGGGGCCGCCCCTGCGACGATGCCGCGGGTGAAGCAGGTCTTGCCGCTGCCCAATTCGCCGCGCAGCGCCACGAATGCGCCGCCGCCGAGCAGCGACCCGAGCAGCCGCCCCAATCCCTCGGTTTCCCGGGGCGAACGGGAGAACAGGGCCAGCCGGCTCACTTCTGGATCAGGCTCCGGATGATGTCGATCCGGGACACCATTCCCACCAGCTTTCCCCCCTCGGCCACGGGCAGGGCATGCAGCTTGTGGCTGCTCATGGTATCGGCCGCCGTGCTCACGGCGTCGGAGGGGGTGACGGTCACCACATTGCTGGAGCAGATCTCACCGGCAGTCTGGGCGGTGATCTTGTGCAGCTCGCGCTCCAGGGTCCGTTCGCCCCCCAGGGGGATGACCCAGTCGAACAGGGAGATGACGGTGGGGATGTGCAGGTTGCGTCCCTGTTCCACCAGGTCGGAGGCGGTCACGATCCCCACCAGGTTGTTGTCGTCATCCACCACCGGCAGGGTGCCGAAGCGGTGCTGATCGAAGATCCCGGCCAGCTCACGCACGGTGGTCTCGCGTTTCACGGTGACAACGTCTTTGGTCATGATATCGGCTACGGTTGGCATGCGGTTTGTCTCCTTGCTTAGGGGGAAATTTGAGTAGATGTTCATGGTTCTGCGAGCAATCTGGTGAAGGCGTGGGGCAGCATCTCCTGAACATCGCCGGCGTTCATGCCGATCTCCCCCTTTGCCTCCGCCACCAGGTCGGCGGCAAAGCCGTGGATGAAGACCCCCAGGCAACAGGCGTCCCGGGCCGAATACCCCTGGCCCAGGAGCGAGCAGATGATGCCGGTCAGTACGTCTCCCATGCCGCCGCTGGCCATGCCGGGATTGCCGCTGCCGTTGACGGCCAGGCTGCCGTCCGGCGTGGCGATGATGGTGCGTGCCCCCTTGAGGACCACGTGCACGCCGAAGGTGCGGGCAAAGGCCCCGGCCGTCCCGATCCGGTCGGCCTCCACGTTGGCGACGGATACGCCCAGCAGGCGTGCCATCTCGCCGGGATGGGGCGTCAGTACCATGGCGGTGCTTTTCTTGTTCCGCAGGATGCCCGCATCCCGGGCCAGTGCATTCAGGCCGTCGGCGTCGAGCACCAGGGGGAGGACGGTCGATTTCACCAGTGTTTGCACCAGGGCCACGGTGGCGGGGTGCTGCCCCAGGCCGGGGCCGACGGCCAGGACATCCTTGCCGGGGATCACCTGCTCGATGGCGCCCAGCGCGCTCATGGCGAGATGACCGTTGCCGGCTTCGGGAAGCGGAACGGTCATGGCCTCGGTGGTCTTGATCTCCAGGATAGGGTTGATGCTCTCGGCAACGGCCAGGGTTACCAGGCCGGAGCCGGTCCGCACGGCGCTGTTGGCAGCCAGTGCCGCCGCGCCGGTCTTGCCGGCAGAGCCGGCCACGATCAGGCAGTGGCCGAAGCGCCCCTTGTGGGCCTGACGGTCGCGCCGCCGCACCAGGGGGCGGACGCTGTCGGCGGTAAGAAATTCGCAGCCGTTGGCCTCCGCTACCAGGTCGGCTGGAATGCCGATGTCGGCCACCACCAGGCGGCCGGTGCAGTCGGCTCCGGGATAAAGCACATGCCCCAGCTTGGCGCAGGCAAAGGTGACAGTGACGTCGGCACGCACCGCGCACCCCATCACCCGGCCGGTTGTGCCGTGGATGCCGGAAGGGATGTCCACCGCCAGCACCGGCCGGCCGGAGGCGTTGATCAGTTCCACCGCCTCCCGCTGGATGCCGCTGACCTCGCTGTTCAGGCCGGTCCCCAGGAGGGCGTCCACGATAACGTCGGCCTGGCGGAGTTCTTCCTCATGCAGGCCGGCCAAGCCCCCGGCGACGGTATGGTAGGAAACGACGGCGGGGGGGAGTTGTTCGAGGTTTATTGCCGCATCGCCGACGATCCGGTCGCGCTCCGCCAGGATGAAGACCCGGACCTGCCAGCCGCTTTGCAGCAGCAGGCGGGCGATGACGTACCCGTCTCCGCCGTTGTTCCCCCTGCCGGCGAAGATGACGGCACGTTTGCCCCCCGTGTAGCCGAATTCATGGAAGATTGCCTCCATGCAGGCATGGCCGGCATGCTCCATCAGTTCCAGTCCCGGTATGCCCCGCTCCCGGATGGCCCGGCTGTCCAGTTCCTGCATGGTCTGCGCCGATATGACCTTCATTGCGCCTCCACCACCACCATGGCCACCGCATGGCCGCCGTCGTGGGAGAGAGAAAGGTGGTGCGCCGTGAGACCGTTGTCCCGGACCGCCTCACCCGCCTTGCCCGACACTACCAGGGCAGGCTTGCCCAACCCATCGTTGACCACTTCCACATCGTGCCAGGAGATACCGTTCCGCAGCCCGGTCCCCAGTGCCTTCAGGAACGCCTCCTTGGCGGCGAAGCGGGCGGCGTAGCAGGCGGCCGCGCCTTTCCGGGCCGCGCACACCTCCCGTTCCCGCGCCGTGAACAGCCGGTGCAGCAGCGCGGTGTTTCCTTCGTCGATGAAGCGCTGGAAGCGCTCGATGGAGACGATATCGGTGCCGATGCCGTGGATCATGCGTATTCACTCTCTTTGGTGGTTCTATGGCACAGCAAAAAGCTCCAGATGCAAGGCTTGCGAAGGCTGAGGAATGAGGCGTACCCCTTGGTACGCCGCAGTGACGAAGCATTCGCGTAACGCAGCAGATGGACTTTTTGCGAAGCCATCATGCGTATTTTATCAGGTCCACCATGTCCCTCACCGCCCGATCGAGCCCCACCAGCACGGCGCGGGAGATGATGGAGTGGCCGATATTGTACTCCTCGATACCGCCCAGGGCGGCAACCGGCTTGATGTTGACGTAGTTCAGGCCGTGGCCGGCATTGATACCAAGCCCCACCTTGGCGGCCAGCTTGATGGCGGTGTCGATCTTCTCCAGCTCGTGCCCCATGCCGGCCGTGCCGAAGGCCTCGGCAAAGCTGCCGGTGTGGATCTCGATGTAGTCGGCGCCAGTCTTGTTGGCGGCCTTGATCTGCTCCTGGTCCGGGTCCACGAACAGGCTGACGCAGATGCCGTTGTCACGCAGGCGCTTGACCGCGTCGGTTATTACCTTGAGGTTGAGGATCACGTCCAGCCCCCCCTCGGTGGTCAGCTCCTGCCGTTTCTCCGGCACCAGCGTGACCTGTTCCGGCTTGATCTGCAGGGCGATGCGCACCATCTCCTGGGTGGCGGCCATCTCCAGGTTGAGCTTGGTCTTGATCGTCCTGCGCAGGAGTTCCAGGTCACGGTCCTGAATATGGCGGCGGTCCTCCCGCAGATGGATGGTGATCCCCTCGGCCCCGGCCATCTCGCCGATGGCGGCCGCGGCCACCGGGTCCGGCTCGCTGCCTCCCCGAGCCTGGCGCACGGTGGCCACATGATCGACGTTCAATCCCAGCTTTGCCATGTCATTTCTCCCCGATGTGCTTCTTCACCAGGTCGGCGATCTCGTTGGCCCAGGTGCTGATCTCGTAGCTGTCCCTGCCTTCCAGCATGACGCGCAACAGCGGCTCGGTGCCGGAGTAGCGGATCAGCACCCGCCCCTCGTTGCCCAGCTTCGCCTCCACGTCGCTGATCCGGGCGGCCACCTCGGGGATGGTCATGATATCCTGCTTTTCCCGCACCCGGGCATTCACCAGCACCTGGGGGAGGGGGATCATCACCTCGGCCAGTTCGGAGAGCGGTTTATCCTGCCGGCGCATGATGGCCAGGAGTTGCAGGGCCGACAGGATACCGTCGCCGGTGGTGCTGTAGTCCAGGAAGATCATGTGGCCGGACTGCTCCCCGCCCAGATTGTAGCCACCCCTGCGCATCTCCTCCACCACGTAGCGGTCGCCCACGGCGGTCTTGACGATCTTGCCCCCAGCATTGCGAAGCGCGATGTCGAGCCCCATGTTGCTCATCACCGTGGCCACCAGGGTCTTTTTCTTCAGGGTCTTGCGCTTAAGCATGTCGGTGGCGCAGATGGCCATGATGTGATCGCCGTCCACCTCGTTGCCGAATTCGTCGCACACGATCACCCGGTCCGCGTCGCCGTCCAGGGCGATGCCGATGTCGGCCCGGTGGCTCTTGACCGCCTCACTGATCACCTCGGGGTGCAGCGACCCGCAACCGGCGTTGATATTGGTGCCGTTGGGCTTGACCCCCATGGTGATCACCTCGGCCCCCAACTCCTCCAGAACCGCCGGGGCGACCTTGTAGGCAGCGCCGTTGGCGCAGTCCAGCACGATCTTCAGGCCAGTCAGGTCCATGTTCTGGGGAAAGGTGTTCTTGAGGAAGACGATGTAACGGCCGGCGGCATCGTCGATGCGGAACGCCTTGCCTACCTCGGTGGCCGTCGGCCGCAGGGAGTCGATCTTGTTGGACTCGATCAGGTTCTCTATCTTCAGTTCCAACTCGTCCGGCAGCTTGAACCCGTCGGCGGAGAAGAACTTGATGCCATTGTCCTGAAAGGGGTTATGGGAGGCGGAGATGACCACGCCGGCGT
Organism: Geobacter sp.; assembly: GCA_027346925.1. Taxonomy (GTDB): domain Bacteria; phylum Desulfobacterota; class Desulfuromonadia; order Geobacterales; family Pseudopelobacteraceae; genus JACPFJ01. The sequence continues at coordinate 4,508 of DAIERH010000047.1, read as the reverse complement.
CGGCGCGCATGGAGGAGGTTATGTTGGCGATGCCGGGCGTTGGGAGCGGTCCCACCAGCAGCACGTCCACCCCCATGGAACAGATGCCGGCCACCAGGGCGTTCTCCAGCATGTAGCCGGACAGGCGGGTGTCCTTGCCGATCACGATCCGGTGGCGCCTGCCGCCGTTCTTGAAGACATGGGCCGCTGCGCGGCCCAGCTGCATGGCCATCTCGGTGGTCATGGGGTAGACGTTGGCAACGCCGCGCACCCCGTCGGTTCCGAACAATTTCTTCACGGTTGCTGCTCTCCTTGTTGTTGTGGTGATGGTATCTGCTCCCTGATCAGGTCGATCTCCAGGGTGGCCGGTGAAATGCGGATCACCCTGATGCCGTCCGGCAGTTTCAGGTATGACTCCAGGTGGGAAAAGAGCGTCTTCCCGGGAACCGCTGCCCCCCGCAGGTTGAGGATCACCGTGGCATTGGAGCGTCGGGCCCCGTCGATCAGCAGGGAAGGGCCGGACAGGGTGAACCGGATATCTCCCGTCGCCTGCCCGCTGACCATATACCCGGGCGGGATGTTGCGCAGCTCGACCGGCAGGGTCAGTTCATAGCGAGATTCGCGAGAAACCGCCGTAAAGCTCCAGATGCAGAGGGCCACCCCTAGGCTGAGCAGCTTGAGCGACAGGTTGCGCGTACAGGCCTGTTTGATGGTTTCGATGACCCGAGCGGACATGGTCATGGTTCTCCCGCAATGGCGGTCTTGGGCAGGCGTTTGCCGTCCAGTGCCTTTTTGAGCATGCGGCGGATTTCGGGCTGGTCGATGTCGTAATTGATCTTGCCCTCATGCACCAGCGAGATCTTGCCGGTCTCCTCGGATACGACCATTACCAGCGCATCGACCAACTCCGACAGGCCAAGGGCGGCCCGGTGCCGGGTGCCGAAGCTCTTGGAGATATCCGGGTTCTGGGACAGGGGGAGCAGGCAGCCGGCCTTGGTCAGCTTCCCCTTCTGGATGATCACCGCCCCGTCATGGATCGGGGAATAGGGGAGGAAGATCGAGTTAAGAAGTTCGCTGGTGACCTTGGCGTCGATCTCCGTTCCCACCTCCACGAGGTGGTCGATGGGCAACTGGCGGACGATGACGATCAAAGCGCCGATGCGCTTCTGCGCCATCTCGGCCACGGCCTTGGTCAACTCCTCCACGGTCTCGGTCACCTCGTCCCGGACATGGGCCTCAACCCGGCTTCTGCCCAGGGCCAGAAAGGCGCGGCGGATATCCCCCTGGAAGATGATGGCCAGGATCAAAAGCGATGAGGAAAAGATGTTGCGCAACAGCCAACTGGTGGAAGAAAACCCGGAAAAAAGCGAAAAGTAGAAGGCAACGAAAAAGACCAGCAAAAAGGCCAGCAAGCGGACGGCGATTTCTTTTTTCAGGTACAGGGCAAAATTGTAGATAAGGGCGGCCACGATGAGGATGTCGCAGAGATCAAGCAGGGTGAAGCTGTCCAGAAGTGCGGGCATGTGCCCCCTCTAAAAAATAAATTATGAATTTTGGATTCTAAATTCATAATTCAAAATTCAAAATTTACATAGCTGATGGCGTGGGCCATGTCGGCCACATCCCGCATCTCGGCGACATCGTGCACCCGCAGGATGGATGCGCCGTTGGCAATGGCCAGGGCCACGGTGGCGGCGGTCCCGAAGACGCGATCACCGGTATCCCTTTTCAGGACCTTGCCGATGAACCCCTTGCGGGAGGTCCCGACCAAAATGGGAAACCCGAGTCCGGTAAGCTCCCGCAGACGCCGCAGGATCTCCAGATTGCCGTGCCCGTCCTTGGCGAAGCCGATGCCGGGATCGACGACGATCCGGGCCCGCTCGACGCCCGCCCCAACGGCGATCTCCACTGATTTGCCCAACCCCTGGATGACCTCGCCCATAAGGTCGTCATAGCGCGTCTCGGTCTGCATGGTGAGCGGCGTCCCCCTGGTATGCATGAGCACCACGCCGCTGCCGCTCTGGGCCGCCACTGCCGCCATCTCCGGGTCGAAGCGGAAACCGCTGATATCGTTGATGATCCCGGCCCCGGCCGCCATGGCCGGTCTGGCCACGGCGCTTTTCCAGGTGTCCACCGAGATGGCGCAGGAAACCTTGCCTGCCACTTCCTCGATCACGGGAAGCACCCGTTTCACTTCTTCACCCGCGTCCACCGGTGCCGCCCCGGGGCGGGTGCTCTCGCCGCCGATGTCGATGATATCGGCACCCTGCTCTGCCATTTCCTGAGCCCGATCAACGGCTTGTTGCGGATCGAGGAAACGGTTGCCGTCGGAGAAGGAGTCGGGTGTCACGTTGAGGATGCCCATGATCAGGGGGCGTTCCAGTGGCAGTTCCCTGTTGGCGATCCTCCAACTCTTGGGCTGTGCCGAGGCATTGGCCAGGAGCGCCTCAAGTTCCTCCGCCAGCGCCGGGAGCCCGAACGGCTGTTGCGCGAGCTTGCGGCAGAGCTTGTGCACCTGCTTGTCGGTGCCGATCAGGATGGCATCGCTCCGGTCGATGCTGCACGCCACCGTGCCGCGGGCCACGGCCGCATCTCCCCCCAGGGAGAGCATCTCCTGTTTGAGCACATTGGCCTGGCCGCACTTCAGGCCGGTGAGATGCACGCAGCGGGAGAGCATTTTGGGTGCCATCATGGGGATTCCGGCGGGATCGACTCTGATCCGCCGCAACTCGCGTTCCGCGTCACCAAGGGTGGCGATGGCCAGCAGTCTGGCCGAAAACCCGTTGCTGCTCTTCACCTCAAGCCTGGATATCGGTGTGCTGCGGCAGTTGGGTGTCGTTCTTCGGGTTGCAGAGCGGCTGCTGCGCGGCAAGGATATCGTCCACCTCGGCCCCGCTCAGGTTCTCCTTCTCCATCAGGCAGGCGGAGAGGTTGTGCAGGTGCTGGATATTGTCGCGCAACAGGGTCAGGGCGCGCTGATAGCTGTCGTCGACAATATGTCTGATCTCCACGTCGATCTCCACCGCGGTGGCCTCGCTGTAGTTCTTGTGGGTGGCCATCTCCCGTCCCAGGAAGATCTGCTCGTCCTTCTTGCCGAAGGAGAGGGGTCCCATCTTGTCGCTCATGCCCCACTCGCAGACCATCTTGCGGGCCATCTCGGTGGCCTGTTCGATGTCATTGCCGGCGCCGGTGGTAAAGGTGTTGAAGATCAACTCCTCCGCGGCGCGGCCTCCCATCAGCACGGCGATGCGCGCCAGCAGGACCTCGCGGGAGTAGCTGTGCTTGTCCTCGATGGGGAGCTGCATGGTGACCCCCAGGGCCCGGCCGCGGGGGATGATGGAGACCTTGTGCACCGGGTCGGTGCCGGGGACCAGCTTGGCGATCAGGGTGTGGCCCGCCTCGTGGTAGGCGGTGCTCTTCTTCTCCTCGTCGGAGATGACCATGCTGCGCCGCTCCACTCCCATCAGGACCTTGTCCTTGGCGTTGTCGAAGTCGGACGACTCCACTACGGTCTTATCCGTGCGCGCCGCCAGCAGGGCCGCCTCGTTGACCACGTTGGCCAGGTCGGCCCCGGAGAAGCCGGGGGTGCCGCGGGCGATGACGGCCAGGTCCACGTCCGGGGAGAGCGGGACCTTCTTGGCATGGACCTTGAGGATCATCTCGCGACCCTTGACGTCCGGCCGGGGTACCACCACCTGCCGGTCGAAGCGGCCGGGACGCAGCAGGGCCGGATCAAGCACGTCCGGCCGGTTGGTGGCGGCGATCAGGATCACCCCCTCGTTGGATTCGAAACCGTCCATTTCCACCAGGAGCTGGTTGAGGGTCTGTTCGCGTTCGTCATGGCCGCCCCCCAGGCCGGCGCCGCGGTGGCGCCCCACGGCGTCGATCTCGTCGATGAAGATGATGCAGGGGGCACTCTTCTTGCCCTGCAGAAACAGGTCACGCACGCGGCTTGCGCCGACGCCGACGAACATCTCCACGAAGTCCGAGCCCGAGATGGAGAAGAAGGGGACCCCGGCCTCGCCGGCGATGGCCCGGGCCAGGAGCGTCCTGCCGGTGCCCGGAGGACCCATCAGGAGCCCCCCCTTGGGGATGCGTCCCCCAAGCTTGGTGAATTTCTTTGGGTCCTTCAGGAAGGAAATGATCTCGTTCAACTCCTCCTTGGCCTCCTCGATGCCGGCCACGTCCTCGAAGGTGATCTTGCCCTGGGCCTCGGTCAGGAGTTTGGCGCGGCTCTTGCCGAAGGACATGGCCTTGCCGCCCCCGACCTGCATCTGGCGCATGAAGAAGATCCAGATCCCCACCAGGAGCAGAAGCGGGAACCAGGAAATGAAGATGGAGAACCAGGAGAACTTCTCTTCCTCGGGCTTGGCGTTGACGGTCACCTTCTTGTCCAAGAGCTTCTCGGTCACATCGGCGTCGGCGGGCTTGTAGGTGCGGAACTCCTTGCCGTCCTTGCCTTCATACTTGCCGTAGATGTCATTGCCCTGGATGGTGACCGAGGTAATCTTGCCCGCATCCACCTGGGA
>DAIERH010000046.1 GCA_027346925.1 Geobacter sp. | reverse complement strand
GGAACGGGTGCTCAAAATGGTCGATTCCGTGCTCCTGCTGGTGGACGCCCTGGACGGCCCCATGCCCCAGACCCGCTTCGTGCTGAAGAAGTCCCTCGACCTGGGGCTGAAGCCTATTGTGGTCATCAACAAGATCGACCGCCCCGGCTCCCGTCCCGACGAGGTGCTCAACATGGTCTTCGACCTGTTCTGCGAACTGGACGCCTCGGACGATCAACTGGATTTCCCGGTGGTCTATACCAGCGCCAAGATGGGATACGCCAAGCTGGACATCACCATCGACTCAACCAGCATGGAGCCGCTTTTCGCGGTTGTGGAAGCCAATGTCCGCCCCCCCAAGGGGGACGCCAACGCCCCCTTCCAGATGTTGATCGCCAACATCGACTACAACGACTACATCGGCCGCATGGCCACCGGCCGCATCTTCAACGGCAAGGTCAAGTCCGGCGAGACGGTAGCAATGATCAAAGGCGACGGCACGGTTGCCCGGGGCCGCATCACCAAGCTGCTCGGCTACGAAGGGTTGAAGCAGGTGGAGATCGATGAGGCGGGCACCGGCGACATCGTCACCGTGGCAGGCTTTGAAGAGGTGAGTATCGGCGAGACCCTGGCCTCGGCCGAGAACCCCATCGCCGTTCCCTATGTCTCCATCGACGAACCCACGCTGGCCATGAACTTCATCGTCAACACCTCCCCCTTTGCCGGGCGTGAGGGGAAATGGGTCACCTCGCGCAACATCCGCGAACGTCTGACCAAGGAACTGCGCACCAACGTGTCGCTCAGGGTGGAGGACACCGATTCACCTGATACCTTCAAGGTTTCGGGCCGCGGCGAGCTGCACCTCTCCATCCTGATCGAGAACATGCGCCGCGAGGGGTTCGAACTGGCGGTCTCCAAGCCGGAGGTCATCATCCGCGAGAAGAACGGCGTCAGGATGGAGCCGATGGAATACCTGGTGGTGGACGTTGCCTCGGAGTTCCAGGGTGCCATCATCGAGAAGATGGGGCCGCGCAAGGGGGAGATGGTGGCCATGGCCCCCATGGGCGATATGGTCAGGCTGGAATTCGTCATCCCGGCCCGCGGCCTGATCGGCCTCAGGGGCGAGGTCTTGACCGACACGCGCGGCACAGCGGTCATGACCCACACATTCCATGACTACGCCCCCTACAAAGGGGACATCCCCGGCCGCAAGAACGGCGTGCTGATCGCCATGGAACACGGGGAGACCACGGCCTACTCCCTGGATGCCCTCCAGCCGCGCGGCATCCTCTTCATCGGCGCCGGCGTCGAGGTCTACGGCGGCATGATCATCGGCCAGCATAACAAGGACAACGACCTGGACGTCAACCCCTGCAAGGGCAAGAAACTCACCAACGTGCGCGCCTCCGGCACCGACGACGCCATCAAGCTCACCCCGCCACGCCTGCTGACCCTGGAGCAGGCCCTGGAATTCATCGACGACGACGAACTGGTGGAGGTAACCCCCCTGTCGATCCGTCTGCGCAAAAAGGAGCTGGACCCCACCCGGCGCAAACGGGCGGCGAAATGAAGGTACAGCGGCGGGTTATCCAGCCGGCATCAAACGGGGGCGTTGCCGCAAGGCAGCGCCCCTTTTAGTTGCGATTACCTGCCCCCCTACCCCTCAATCCCCACCGTCGGCGGAGGGGGTATTTCCTGCCGTCGGCAATACCATTACTGAATAGTTACGTGATTTTTAACGTGCAGGGTGCTATAGTCCCCTCACTGAAGCTGAATTGATTGGGTTGGGGGACTCGGGTCATGAGTTTACAGAAGATATATCTGGTCGGCGCCGGTATCGAGGGGTGGGAAGGCTTCGGCTCCAAGGCACTGGAGGTCATCGCCAAGACCGAGGTGATGGTCGGACGCCAGCGGCACCTGGACATCTTCCCCGATTTCAGCGGCGACAAGATGCCCCTGGGCGATCTGCCCGAACTGCTGGACTTTCTCAAAACCACCCAAAAGCAGGTGGTGGTCCTGGCCACGGGCGACCCCAACTTCTTCGGCATCGCCCGTTTCCTGCTGCGCAACCTCCCCAAGGAACGCATCGAGATCTTTGCCAATGTCACCAGCATGCAGTACGCCTTTGCCCGCATCAAGGAACCGTGGGACGACGCCATCTTCGTCTCGGTGCACGGCAGGGGCATGCAGCCGGCCATCGACAAGATCGTGGCCGCGGAAAAGGTCTGCGTCCTGACCGACAAGGTCAACACCCCGGCCGCAATTGCCGCCGAACTGATCGACCGGGGGGCCGAGGGATACGAGGCCTGGCTGTGCGAGGACCTGGGGCTACCCGGGGAGAAGATCACCCGCAGGGATCTGCGCGGTCTGCTGGACATCACCAGTTCCGAACTCAATATCCTGATACTGATCAAGACCTATGAACCGAACCTGACCCAGTACCCGCTGATCGGCATCGAAGACGACGAGTTCCATACCTCCAAGAAGCTGATCACCAAACAAGAGGTTCGGGCCGTCACCCTGGCCAAGCTCCAGTTGCAGAACGACCTGGTCATGTGGGATATCGGCGCCGGCAGCTGCTCGGTCTCCATCGAGGCTTCCAACCTGATGCCCAACGGACGCATCTATGCCGTGGAGCAGAACCCCCAGTGCATCGCCTTTATCCGCGAAAACCTGGGCAAGTTCGCGGCCCGCAACGTCAAACTGGTGGAGGGGGAGGCGCCGGACGCGCTGGATGGGCTCCCCGACCCGGACCGGGTCTTCATCGGCGGCTCAGGCGGGATGCTGGAGGAGATCATCATCACGGTGGACAACCGGCTCAAGCCGGATGGCAAGGTCGTACTCAACGCCGTGACCCTGGATACCCTCACCAGGGCGGTGGAGTTCCTGGAGGATCACGGCTTTACCGTTGAAGCAGCCTGCGTCAACATCGCCAAGACCCGCAACCTGACCGAGTACAAGATGTTCGAGGCCCAGAACCCGGTCTACGTGATCACCGCCTGGAAGGGGAATCAGTAGTGGCGACGCTGTTTGCCGTCGGCGTGGGACCCGGCGACCCGGAACTTCTGACCAGAAAGGCCGAGCGGGTTCTGCGGCGGGTGGATGTGGTACTTGCGCCGGTGTCCAATCCGGCCGAGGCCAGCGTGGCCCTGGCAACGGTGCGGGAGTTCCTCGACGAGGGGCGCCAGGAGGTCGTGGTCCACCAGTTTCCCATGACCTCCGACACGAGCCGCCTGACCCTCGCCTGGCAAGAGGCCGCCGGCCTGATTGCCGCGCGGATCGCCGCCGGCAAGGACGTGGCCTTCATCACCATCGGTGACCCGCTCTTCTACTCCACCTTCATCTATCTGCTGCGTATCTTCCGCGAGAGCTATCCCCGGATTCCGATCGAGATCATCCCCGGCATTTCCAGCATCAACGCCTCCGCAGCCCAGGCCGGCGTGCCGCTGGCCGAGGCGGACGGCAAGGTTGCCGTCATTCCGGCCACAGCCGGTCTGGAGCATATCGCGAAGGCGCTGGCCGTGTACGAAACCGTCGTGCTGTTGAAGGTCAAACCGCTCTTCGGCGATATCCTGGAACTGCTCCGGCAAACTGGGCGACAGGAGGCTACGTTGTTCGCCGAGCGGGTCGGGGGCAACCGCCAGAAGATACTGACCGACTTTGCCGAGATCACGGCCCATTCACCGGATTATCTCTCGCTGATGATCATCCGATGTTCCTCGTAAAGCTTGCTCTCACAAACCTGGTCATCATGCACCAGTGGTTGTTACGCTAGAGACATGACGACCAACGCCCTTCCAGGTATTCCGGAAGGGCGTTGGTGCTTGACTGTTCCTGTGCCGTTGCCCCACGCATGGCGGCCGATTTCTTACGGTGTGCCTCCCTTGGCCGGGGTGATCCCGCTGGCCGGAGTTGGGGGGACTTCGCCCGGCGGAGTCGCGACTGGGGTGGGAATTGAAACCGGGGCAGGTACAGTGCTGGCAGCCGGAGCAGACGGTTGTGGGGCCGGCGTGGAGTTGCCGGCCGCCGGGCTGGGGCTGGCCATGGGTGCCTGTTTCGACTCGGACGCCACGGGTTGCTGGCCACCCCCCTTGGGCTGTCCTTCGGATTTCGGAGTCTTTCCTGCCGCGGGCTGGGTATCCTTTTTGGCCTTGTCAGCGTCGTACTTCAGATAGGAAAGCATCTCGTCGAACTGCCTGGCGTAAACCTCGGATTCCGTGGTCTCGCGCCGCAACAAATCCTTGCGCTTCTGGTTGAGAGCCCGCCTGACCCCCTCGATGGTCTTGAACTTTATGTTGGTCTCGGGGGAGAGGTTGGCGTCAGACTCGCTGAAATCGGGATACTGCAGGTTGATCAGGGGGTCATAGCTCAACATGCGGGTACGGAAGTTGGGATATTCCCACAGGATGGTACCATCGGCGTCGAGGATCTGGGCGGTCATGATCAGATAGTTGAAATCGCCGGTCATGGATTTCAGCAGGTTGTCCGAGGAGACCTTGTCGGTCATCTCCAGGCCGCTGACCACGATCAGCATGACCGCATCCAGGTTGTTTCTGCGGATGTAGTCCCGCAGCGCCTCTGTTTTCCAGAAGTACTTGTTGTAGCGGATGGTGGCGTCATCACGCTTTTCACGGCGGAAGAACAGGTTGGCTAAGACTGGGCGGGGATCACCGTCCAGCAGGGCAACGGTGTAAAAATTACCGGTCGCCTTGAGCTTGCGCACGAACTGTGGCTCGTAGGCGTAGTTCATCTCGGCAACCAAGGGCAGCAGCACATCCTTTTGGGGGTACCTGATGTCGGAGCCGGCATCGATCATGATGGGGGCGACGCCCAGCACCCGCACCTTTTCGTTGAAGTTTTCCACCGGGACATTAAAGTGGTTTCGGGCACAGCCGCACATCAGAAACAGCAGCGCCGGCACAAGCAGTCGTTTCATGACAACCTCCACATACAGGCTCGCTACAACTGGATTTCACGGTGTCGTTTATACCAGATGCACACCCTGTTTTCCACATAATTTGCGGGAGCCGCCTCCTGCCAGACTGCAGCATATTTGATTGACAACCGCTGGGTTCTTTCGTATTGTCAACAGCATACAACCTGCTTATCGAGAGTGGTGGAGGGAAAGGCCCTGTGAAGCCACAGCAACCGGCCGTAGTGGCGTCAGGTGCTAATTCCTGCCGAAAGGCAAAGATGAGGGGTGTGCTGCGAACGTCGTGTTTCAGCCCCTTTTCATCACTGTATGAGAAGGGGTTTTTCATGTCCGTCGGGGTCGTCACGGAACAGTCCATAACCTTCGAAAACGGTATCAAGCTGGATAGCGGACGCATCCTGGCCCCGATCACGCTCGTCTACGAGACCTACGGCACCCTCAACGAATCCGCCTCAAACGCCATCCTGGTGGAGCATGCCTGGACCGGCGACGCCCATTTGGCCGGCAAACGCCGCGAGGAGGACACCAAGCCGGGGTGGTGGGATGCCATCGTCGGCCCCGGCCGGTTGCTTGACACCGAACGCTGGTTCGTGATCTGCTCCAACGTGATCGGCTCCTGTTACGGCTCCACCGGGCCAGCCTCCATCAACCCCAAGACCGGTAAACGCTACAACCTCTCCTTCCCTGTCATCACCGTGCGCGACATGGTGCGGGCCCAGAAGCTGCTGATGGGGGCCCTTGGAATCGAACGGTTGCTGTGCGTCATGGGGGGGAGCATGGGGGGGATGCAGTCCCTGGAGTGGGCCACCCAGTACCCAGACAGCATTGCCTCGGCCATCGTGCTTGCCGCCACGCCACGTCCGTCGCCCCAGGCCATTGCGCTGAACGCCGTGGCCCGCTGGTCGATCTTCAACGACCCCACCTGGCGCAAGGGCGAGTACAAGCACAACCCCAAGGACGGCTTGGCCCTGGCCCGCGGCATCGGACACATCACCTTCCTGTCGGACGAGTCCATGAACGCCAAATTCGGCCGGCGTTTCTCGGCCAAGGACGGCCAGTTCGACTTCTTCGGCCAATTCGAGGTTGAGCGCTATCTCACCTACAATGGCTACAACTTCGTGGACCGCTTTGACGCCAACTCCTTCCTCTACCTGGCCAAGGCGCTGGATCTGTATGACGTGGCCTGGGGCTACGAATCCACGGCCGAGGCATTCAGCCATGTCACGGCTCCGCTCCAGTTCTTCGCCTTCAGTTCCGATTGGCTCTACCCACCCTACCAGACCGAGGAGATGGTGGCTTGTTTGAAGGAATTGGGCAAGCCTGCCGAATACCACCAGATCCGGTCCGCCTATGGCCATGACGCCTTTTTGCTGGAACACGAAACCTTTGCCCCGCTGGTACGCGCCTTCCTTGACCGTGTGGAACGCGGGGAGTTCCGCTGACGCCATGACGCTTCTGCTGGAGGGACTCAGGGATGATGCACTGTTCAGGCGGCTGCGGCACGGAGTGGGGCGGGCTGTCGGCGACTTCGGGCTGATCGAGGAGGGGGACCGGATCGCGGTGGCGGTGTCGGGGGGCAAGGATTCCTATACCCTGCTGCTTCTGTTGGAGGAGTTGCGCCGGCGGGCGCCGATCGACTTCGAGATCGTGGCGGTCAATATCGACTCCGGCTACCCCGGCTACCAAACCTCGGTCATCGAGGGGTTCCTGCGGGAGAACGGCTTCGGCTACCGTATGGTCGCGACCGAGCACTACGCCATTATCCAGGAAAAACGCCGCCCCGGCTCGTCCTACTGTTCCATCTGCGCACGCCTCAAGCGGGGGGCGCTTTACGAGGCCGCCCGGACCCTGGGCTGCAACAAGCTGGCGCTGGGGCACCACATGGACGACTTCATCGAAACCCTGCTCCTGAACCAGTTTTTCGTCGGCTCGCTCAAGGCCATGTCGGCCAGCATGCTGGCCGACAACGGGGAGACGACCGTCATCCGCCCCCTGGTGTACGTGGCCGAGGCCGATATCGTCGCCTTCTCGCGCCAGGCCGACCTCCCCGTGGTCTGCTGCCGCTGCCCGGTCTGCGGTACCGCCGACCTGCAGCGCAAACGGATGAAGCGGTTGCTCAGCGAGTTGGAGCGGGACATCCCCCACGTGAAAAACAGCCTGCTCAAGGCCCTCTCAAACGTACAGCCCCGCCATCTTCTTGACCGGGGCTTGCAGGGGTCGCTCGCCACGTGCGCGAATCCGGCTTTCCCGTGCGCTCCGACGGGGCAGCAGGGCTGACATCACATCCCCCCACAGGTCCATCAGCGACTCATACACTCCGTAACAGACGACAACCAATCCTATCAGGACAATCGGCTCCATGGCATGACCTCTTTTCCGTTTTTGGAAAAGGTAGCACACCACTATGACAGAATACGTCTTTCTGGAAAAGATAGGGGGATCAGGGCTCGCCGTGTTCGCCTTCGCCGGAAAGCATGACAAGATCGACACGACGGTTCTGAGAACGGCCTTCGGCGGTGGCATTATCGGCTACCGGCCGGAATTCGCCGTAGCCGGTGGCGGAGATCTTTTCCGGCTCGGTGTCGTAGTACTTGAGCAGGTATTTGAGCACATTGGTGGCGCGGGCGGCGGAGAGTTCCCAGTTGGATGGAAACTGGGAGGTGCTGATGGGGATGTTGTCCGTATGCCCCTCTACCCGCAGGGGGTTGTTGTACTGGGTCATGGCCTCGGCAATGGTATTGAGGAGGTCGTAGGCGCTCTGCTTGATCTGGGCCGAGCCGGAGTCGAAGAAACCTGCCTCCTTGAGGCTGACGACCAGGCCGCGGCGGGTTATGCCCAGCGCGACCTTGCCTTGAGCCCCCTGCTTGATCAGGTAGGCCTCTATGGATGATTTGATCTGGCGGAAGTCCTTCTCCTCGGCGTGTCCCTTGCCCTTGCCCGTGGCCGCCGTGCGGGTGGAGCCGGGCAGGACCGAGATCTCCGGTTTGATGGTCGGCACGACCGCGATCTGCTTTGACTGGATGACGTTGATCTTCGGCGAAGGTGCTCCGGCGGTGACCATGCCGAACGACTGCTGCAGCGATTGCATGATCTCCTCGACCTTTTTCTTGTCGGTCTGGGACATGGCGTACAGGGTGGTGAAGACGGCGAACAACAGGGTGATGAAGTCGGCGTAGGAAACGAGCCAGCGCTCGTGATTGGCATGTTTTTCAGGTTCTTTTTTCAGTGCCATGACAGGTCAGTGGCCGCCCACATAGGCCTTGAGCTTCTGCTCGATAAAGTGCGGGTTCTCGCCGTTCTGGATGGCGATCAGCCCCTCCAGGATCATGACCCTCCGGAGGATCTCTTCCTTCATGCGGATCTTGATCTTTGAGCCAACGGGGAGACAGATGATATTGGCCGTCATCAGGCCGTAAATGGTGGCGACAAAAGCCACGGCAATACCGGCCCCCAGTTTGGAGGTGTCGGACAGGTTGCTCATGACGTGGATCAGGCCGAGAACGGCGCCGATGATACCGATGGTGGGAGCATAACCGCCGGCGCATTCGTAAAATTCGACCGAGTGCTTGGTATGGTCCTCGTAAGACATGATGTCGGCTTCAAGCGTTTCCCGCAGCTTCTGGGGGTCGATACCGTCAACGACCAGGGAAATGCCCTTCTTGATGAATGGGTCCCTGGCCGACTGGGCCTCCTGCTCCAGGGAGATCAAGCCGTTACGGCGGGCCTTGGTGGCGTAGTTGATGATATCCTTGACCACTGCCTCATGGTCAACCTTTGGCGGCAGGACGGCGATCTTGAAATCCTTGAAGGCCTGGATGACCGATGGCAGGGGAAAGCTGATGAAAGAGGCACCGAAGGTGCCGCCGAGTACGATCATCGCGGCCGTGGGCTGGATAAGGGCCTTGATGTGCAGCCCCTCCACAACCGCGCCTCCGAAGATAGCGCCGAAACCCATGACAAGACCGATAATGGTTGCTAGATCCATATGCTAGATGTCCCGAGTATGGAATGGGGTACGGAGTTGTTCGTCTCGCTTGGAGGGACACACCTCCTCCCGATCATGGGTGACGCCATTGAAAAGACGTTGTTTCGGCCGGGCGAGATATTTTTTGCCCCGCGGTGTGCCGGCTCGACGAATCACCCGGGCACGAAAGGCTACGATCCTGGCGATGATGACGGCGGCCCGTTCGCGGATGATGAAATGGTGGCCATTGTACAGGGTAACGACGGTGTCGGGGGTTTCCTCAACACTGATGATATGGTCGGGGTTGAGGTACATCCGTTGCTTGTCCATCCGGGTCAGAAGTATCATGTGGTCACCTGGTAAGGATGAATGGTTTTACTATAAATAGTAAAAACGACGTAAGGTCAAGAACATTTTGCCATTTTCACACGCCGGCCTCGACAACGGGACGCATCACAGCATGGCGTCGATGGCTTCGAAATCGATGTACCGCGCGGCCATGGAGTTGATCAACTCTATCTTTTCACGATCATCCGGCCCGATCTTGGATACATGTTCCCTGAGCCGGTAAAAGACCTCGGACGATGTCTCTTCGATACGGATATAGGGGATGTTGCTGTCGTCGATGATCCGTTGGGTGATGTCGGAGACCGGTACGTGCCCGGCTATGACCATGCCTGCCAGCCGTTTCCTGAACTCGGGGATGTGATGCAGCGAGGAGGCGGTTACCAGCAGTTCGTCGCGGGAACTGGTCACGATCAGGAGCGTGGAGTCCTCCAGGCCGTCGATCACCCGCTGGGATGATGCCGCCCCGAGCTGGATGGTATGACAGATGCGGCTGCGATCGGACGGATCGCCATGCAACGGGCGTCCCAGCAGTTCGGCCACATGCTGCAACGTGGGATCGGCCAGAGTTGGCGAATAATCGAAGGCACTGGTTACCAGGATGCCGGTATGGGCAAAGGCCTTTTTAAGGTACGTCAGCGAACGTTCTCGTTTTTCGGGCACCAGCTTGTTGGCCATGATCACCCTGACCTCGGCCATTTCCCGCTCATACAGGGCCAGGTTGAGTTCTACCGCATCGATCACGTTGCCGATGCCCCCTCCCGACACCATCAGCACCGGTGCACCCAGCATCTTGGCGACCCTGGCGTTGTTGACCCCCACCACCGAACCGACGCCGCCGTGGCCGGCCCCCTCGATAATGAGCAGGTCGTTTTTTCGCTCCAGTTCAGCACAGGCGCCGAGGATCGCATCCCGGGGCGCGGCCAGGTCCAGTTCGCCGTCCAGGAAGCGGCGGGTCGTGCCGGTCGTCAGGGTCACGGGTGACATGAGCGCCACGTCCTGTTCGCAGTTGAAGACACTGGCGAACATGGCGGCATCCTTATCCACAATCAGCCCGTTGAATTCCATGCATTTGGGGCCGATTGGTTTCATGAAGCCGACCCGGCCGTATTTTTTCCGGGCAAGGTACATCAGCGAAAGGCTGATGGTGGTCTTGCCGCAGTGCTGTCCGGTGGCGCCGATGAATATCTTCTTGCACACGATCCTGGCACCTTTCAGGGGAGGAGTGGATTAACCGTACCCGTGAACATGAAAGTCAAAAAACATTTGCCAGAACCATACCAAAATCCACGGCGACCGGCAGCAATTTATAGCAACAAACGATATGCGGTTGCCGGCTGGACAGCCAGCCCGATTAATTCCGTTGACAGGTCGGCGCCAATACTCTAGGCTACGTAAAACGCTGGGGGAGTTTCGACTGAGAGCGTCCGCCACCGGACGCGACCCTTAGTACCTGATCCGGGTAATGCCGGCGTAGGGAAGCGCATCCGATCACCATTCATACGCCGCTTCCGCGGCTTTTTTCGTTTATGGAGGCAAACATGCGGATCATTGTCAACGGCGAACCGTCGGAGATCAGGGACAACAGTTCGGTCGCCGACCTGCTGGACGGTTTGCGGATCGGCCGTGAGCGGGTGGCGGTGGAGGTGAACCTGGATATCGTCCCGAAAGCGCGCTATGACGACCACCTCCTGTCCGAGGGGGATAAGATCGAGATCGTCCACTTCGTGGGTGGAGGATAGAAAAGGAGCCATTTTCATGACACTCGAAAACGACAAGTTGATCATCGCTGGCCGAGAGTTCAGCTCCCGCCTGATGGTGGGGACCGGCAAGTACGCCAGCTTCCAGCAGATGGCCCAGGCCCTGGAGGTCTCGGGGGCCGAGATCATCACCGTGGCGGTGCGGCGGGTCAACATCTCCGATCGCAGCAAGGAATCGCTCCTGGATTACATCAACCCGAAGCGCTACACCCTGCTCCCCAACACCGCCGGCTGCTACACGGCCGACGATGCCGTGCGCACCTGCCGTCTGGCCAGGGAGGCCGGGCTGTCGGACTTCGTCAAGCTTGAGGTTCTGGGCGACGAAAAGACCCTCTTCCCGGACAACGAGGAGCTGCTCAAGGCAGCCAAGATCCTGGTCAAGGAGGGGTTTACCGTGCTCCCCTATACCAGCGACGACGTGATCATGTGCCGCAAGCTGGAGGACATCGGTTGCGCAGCGGTCATGCCGCTGGGTGCCCCAATCGGCAGCGGCCTCGGCATCCGCAACCCCTACAACATCCGCATCATCCTGGAGACGGTCAAGGTGCCGGTCATCGTGGACGCAGGGGTGGGCTCCGCCTCCGACGCCGCCATCGCCATGGAACTGGGGTGCGACGGCGTGCTGATGAACACGGCCATTGCCGGGGCCCAGGACCCCATTGCCATGGCCCGTGCCATGAAGCTGGCAATCATTGCCGGCCGCCTCTCCTACAAGGCCGGCCGTATCCCCAAGAAGCTCTACGCCAACGCCTCCAGCCCCATGGAAGGGCTGTTGGCCTAGGAAGCAGGGGCGCCCGCCGGGCGCCCCGACGACACCCCCATGCCAGTCATCGACTTTTCCCTGTACCTGATCACGGACCGCACCCAGACGAACGGCCGCCCCTTGGGCACGGTGGTGCGGGAGGCTCTGGCTGGGGGTGTGAGGGCAGTGCAGATGCGTGAAAAGGACCTGAGCGACCGTGAACTGTTCCGGTTGGCCATGGAACTGCGGGGCATCACCCATGAATACGGGGCACGGCTGATCATCAACGGCCGCCCGGACATTGCACTGGCGTCGGAGGCGGACGGCGTCCATATCGGTGCCGCCAGCCTGCCGGTGGCCGTGGCGCGTGCTATCCTGGGACCGGAGCGGCTGATCGGCTACTCGGCCCACGCCGTCGCCGAGGCGCACCGGGCCGAGGCGGACGGCGCCGACTTCGTCACCTTTGGTCCGGTCTACCACACCCCCTCCAAGGCGGCCTACGGCGCCCCGGTCGGCTTGAAGAGGCTGGCCGAGGCGGCAAGCAGCCTGACCATCCCGGTTTTTGCTCTGGGTGGTGTCAAAAAAACGTCAATCGCCGAACTATTGACATCGGGAGCCAGGGGGATCGCCCTGATCTCGGCCATCATCGCGGCCGATGATCCGCGGTCCGCGGCGGCAGCCCTGTTGAAAACGCTGGAGCAGCATGCCATCCATCCCTGAAACCATTCATCCCCACCTGCGCATCCACTCCTACGGCCTCTACCTGCGGCGCCGCTTCGGCCGCCGGGTCAGCAAGGTCAACGTGGACGCCGGCTTCACCTGCCCCAACCGGGACGGCAGCAAGGGCGCCGGCGGCTGTATCTACTGCAACAACGTCTCCTTCTCCCCCAGGGACACCCAGCCGGTCATCCCACTGGAAGAACAGATGGCCTCAGGCATGGCCTACCACCGCCAGCGCCTCGGTTCCGAGAAGTTCATCATCTATTTCCAGAAATACACCAACACCTACGGCTCCGTGGAGCACCTGGCCGACCTGTACCGCCGCGCCCTGAACCACCCGGACGTGCTGGGCATCTCGGTCGGCACCCGTCCCGACAGCCTTGGGGACGATGCCCTGGAACTGCTGACGGAGATTGCCCGCGAGCGGTACGTCTGCCTGGAGTTGGGGCTGCAATCCATGGACGACGCCATATTGACGCGCATCAACCGCGGCCATACCCTGGAGGACTTCATCGCCACTGTCCGGCGTAGCACGGGG
>DAIERH010000460.1 GCA_027346925.1 Geobacter sp. | reverse complement strand
CCGCGTGGCCGCGCCGCGTTGCGCTGCGGCCATGATTGAGGCCGAGTCCCTGGTGCGCCGCTTCGGCGCGTGCCGCGCGGTCGAAACGCTCAGCCTACGCGTGCAGCCGGGCCAGATCCTGGGCCTGCTCGGCCCCAACGGAGCCGGCAAGACCACCACCCTGCGCATGCTGGCCGGCGTGCTCGAACCCGATGCCGGCGTGGCGCGCATCTGCGGCCACGACGTGCAGCGCCAGTCGCTGGCGGCCCGGCGCGCGCTGGGCTACCTGCCCGAAGGTGCGCCGCTGTACGGCGAGATGAGCGTGCACGCGCTGCTGCTGTTCGTGGCACGCGTGCGCGGTCTGCGCCGCGCGCGCCTGGCGCAGCGTTACGACGAGGTCGTGCAGGTTCTGGACCTGGAGCCGTTGCTGGCGCAGCGCATCGATACGCTGTCCAAGGGGCAGCGCCGCCGCGTCGGGCTGGCGCAGGCGATTCTGCACGATCCGCCCGTGCTGATTCTCGAC
>DAIERH010000459.1 GCA_027346925.1 Geobacter sp. | reverse complement strand
GGCATCGGCGGCAGACATCGGCCGCCCGAAGAAATAGCCCTGGACCTTGCGGCACCCCAGTTCGCGGATCACCGCCAGTTCACCCTCGGTCTCCACCCCTTCGGCCACCACCCGCAGGCCGAGCGTGTGGGCGAGGTAGATCACGGCGTCGACGATCGCGCGCGCGTCGGCGCTCGTCTCGAGGTCGTTGACGAAGCTGCGGTCGATCTTGATCTGCTTGGCCGGCAGCCGACGCAGGTAGCTGAGGCTCGAATAGCCGGTGCCGAAGTCGTCGATGGCCAGTGTGATCCCCAGCTTTTTCAGCTCCCGCAGGGCCTGGATGTTCCTGTCGGCGCGCTCCATGATGGTGCTCTCGGTCAGTTCCAGCTCCAGGCATTCCGGCGGGAGACCTGAGTCGTCCAGGACGGACTTGACCAGGCCGACAAAGGTATCCTGCTTGAACTGGCGGGCGGAGATGTTGACGGCGATCCGCAGCCAGGGGTAGCCTGCATCGTGCCATGCCCTT
>DAIERH010000458.1 GCA_027346925.1 Geobacter sp. | reverse complement strand
CTAAAATTGCTTTCACATTGGGGTCTGAGAGCAATATCCGGAATCCCTCGGCCACCTTTTCTTTGGAGGCTCCGCCACCGACATCGAGGAAGTTTGCAGGTTTACCTCCGTGAAAATGGATGAGATCCATTGTGGCCATGGCTAGGCCGGCGCCGTTGACCATGCAGCCGATGTTGCCCTCAAGGGCTACGTAGGCTAGATCGAACTTTTTCGCCTCTGCTTCGTAGGTTGAAATCTGTGAGGGGTCGAAGCACTCGGCGATTTCGGGCTGTCTGTAGAGGGCATTGTCGTCAATGCTGAGCTTTGCATCGAGAGCGATGAGCTGTCCATCAGCTGTTTCGACGAGTGGATTGATCTCGAGCAACGAGGCATCGGTCTCGATAAACGCTTTTGCCAGGGCCTGAGCGATTTTTGTATCTTTCCACCCCATGTATTTGGCTAATTTCACTAAGTGATATCCTCGGATTTTCCCATCCAAACCTATCGGAAGAGTTAAAATCTTTTCG
>DAIERH010000457.1 GCA_027346925.1 Geobacter sp. | reverse complement strand
AAGCGGCCCCCCTCTCGAACGTTACGGTGTACTTCTACGCCTGGGACCAGGTGGGGAGCATCCGGCTGGTGACCAACGCCGCCGGGCTGGTGGTGGTGCAGCACGACTACGAGCCGTACGGGGTGGAGATTCTGCCGAACAATCCCTCGAACACGGGCGTGGACGCCTTGCCGGGGACGCACCTCTACACGGGTCAGGAGCGGGACGCGGACACGGGGCTGGACAACTTCCACTTTCGCTCCTACGCTTCCACCATGGGCCGCTTCCTCAGCCCCGACAACATTCCCGGCACCCCCCTCAACCCCCAATCCTTCAACCTCTACGCCTACGTCCACGGGAACCCGGTCAACTATAACGACCCGACCGGGCATTGGGCGGCAGGATATTCTCCGGATTCGGTGCTTCGGGAGATGGGGGAAGTAGCTACTGAATATGAGGGATTTTACCCGGGGGACTTCGGTCAGAAGCAAGACACGGTGGATGCACTGCAAGACAGTGCCAGCGGCA
>DAIERH010000456.1 GCA_027346925.1 Geobacter sp. | reverse complement strand
AAAATTATTTCGTCTGCATTTCAGCAGCCCGGTGATATTCCTGCTCGGTCACCACTTCTCCATCAAGCAGGTAGATCATGTTGGTTGCAAATTGACGCATCCGCGGATCATGCGTGACTACCACAACCGTTTTTCCCGCGTGATTTAAATCGGATAATAACTGCATGATCGAGAGCCCTGTACCGCTATCCAGGTTACCGGTGGGTTCATCTGCCAGGATGAGCGGCGGGTCGTTGACCAGGGCGCGCGCAATGGCCACCCGCTGCTGCTGTCCGCCGGATAGTTCAACCGGACGGTGATGCGCCCGATCGGCCATGCCAAGCTGCTCCAATAAGGCAGAAGATCGCGCTTTCCGCTCGGATTTTGGAATTCGTGCAAAGCGCAACGGGAACGCCACGTTTTCCGCCGAAGGCATAGATGAGATCAGGTTAAAGGATTGGAACACAAAGCCTACCTTGTTGCGGCGGTAGATCGCCAGCGCATTCTCATCCATTTTCTCGATCTCATC
>DAIERH010000045.1 GCA_027346925.1 Geobacter sp. | reverse complement strand
GGTCATGGCAACACCTTTCTGATTCAGGTATGGATTGTCTCACTCTTCATCCTTCATAAGTTACCCGGTACCTTATCCATGCACCACGGCCGTGCCGGCTGTTCCGGCCACGGCCGCCTCTATGTCGTCCAGATGGCAGATGACCGCCTCCCGTCCTCCGGCCCGGATGAAGCGTACGGCCGCCTCCACCTTGGGACCCATGGATCCGGGAGCAAATTGCCCGTCCTCCAGGTAGCGCAACGCCTCCGAGGCCGGCAGGACGGTGAGGAAACGCTCGGCAGTGGTGCCGAAGCCGAGCGCTACCCCCGGCACATCGGTGGCGATGACCAGGATATCCACCCCCACCCCGGATGCGAGACAGGCGCTGGCCAGGTCCTTGTCGATCACCGCGTCCACACCGTGGAAGGCGCGCCCCTCGCGGATGACCGGGATGCCGCCCCCACCGCAGCAGATGACGATAAAATCCATCCCCAGCAAGCGGCGGATCTCCTCCTTCTCCACGATGGCCAGGGGCTGGGGCGAGGCCACTACGCGGCGGTATCCCTTTGGGGTGCGCATCAGCGGCCAGGGGAGGTGGGCTGCCTGTTCGTCGCTGTAGACCGGGCCGATGGGCTTGGTCGGTTCACGAAAGGCGGGATCGTGCTCGTCCACCATCACGTAGCTGATCAGGCTTACCAGGTGACGCCGACGCCCCTTCAACGATGCCAGTTGTCCCTCCAGGGTCGATTCGATCATGTAGCCGATCTGCCCCTGGGTCTGGGCCACCAGCACCTCCAGGGGCATGGCTGGCACCTCGCGACAGCACTCCTGCTGCAACAGCAGATTGCCTACCTGGGGGCCGTTGCCGTGGGTGATGACCACCCGGTAATCTTCCGACAGGCGTGCCACCTGACGCATGGGGCCTGCCAGGTTGTCGAACTGCTCCCGGGCGGTCCCCCGTTGCCCATCCCGGATAAGGGCATTGCCACCCAGGGCCACCAGCAGGATATCCTTGTCCTTCGTAGGTGTCATGGCGGTTTCCCGGCAAACAGCGATCGTTAGTGTACGGTCAAGCTTACCATGGCTCGGGGATCGTTCAAGCGGCGGGCAGGCGGCACGGGCCGCGTAGCGTTCGCCGCCATCTCTGGTACACTTACCGCAAAGGACCCGTGTTGCCATGAACAGGAGAGGAGAAAAAACTATGGGGAACAACCCCGACCTTATCATCCTCGGATCGGGATCGACCGCCTTTGCCGCGGCCCTGCGCGCTACTTCCCATGGTGCCCGGGTGATGATGTTCGAAAAGAGCGTCCTGGGTGGAACCTGCATAAACTGGGGATGCATCCCCAGCAAGACCTTGATCCATGCCGCCCAGTTCATTCACGAGGCGCGTCTCGGGGCGACCATCGGCCTGGGCCTTGAGTGCAACGGGGTAGATTACGAGCGTCTGTGCGCCCATCGCGAGCAGGTGGTGCAAAAGCTCCGCAAGGAACGCTACCTGGAGGTGCTGCAGAACGCCAGCGACCTGGAACTGGTAAAGGGGACGGCCCGCTTCCTCGACCGGAATACTGTGGAGGCGGATGGGCGCGGTTATCGCGCCGAGCGCTTCCTGATTGCCGTGGGTGGATTTCCGCGCGTCCCCCCCATTGCTGGGCTCGATCAGTGCGACTACCTGACCAGCCGCAGCGCCTTGCTGATGAGGAGGCTGCCCAGGTCGCTGATCATCATCGGTGGGGGGGTGATCGCGGTCGAGTTGGGGCAGATGTTCCACCGCCTGGGGTGCCGCGTGACCATACTGGAACACGGACCGCGCATTTTGCCGGGGGTGGAGTGTGAAGCCTCACAGGCTCTGCATGATGTACTGGTTGGCGAGGGGATCAAGGTGGTGGCGGACGTTGCCTTCTGTTCCGTGACCAGGGTGGGAGACCTGACGGTGGTCCATGCCGATGTGAACGACAGACGCCACGAATACACCTGTGAAAAACTGCTCCTGGCCGTCGGCACTGCTCCGGCCAGCGATGGTATCGGCTTGGAAAAGGCGGGTGTGAAAACGGATCGCAAGGGTTTCATACAGACGGATCGGCAGATGCGCACGTCAGTGCCGGGGATCTGGGCCGCCGGCGATGTGACCGGCGGGATGATGATTGCCACCGTGGGCGCACGGGAGGGTATCGTGGCCGTGGATGATATGTTCAATCCAGGCTGTGGCTGCGCCATGGATTATATGGCCGCGCCGATGGCGATCTTTACCGACCCCGAGGTGGGTGTTGTCGGTCATGGCGAGGAAAGCGCCCGACAGGCCGGTTTCGACATAATCGTGCATTCCCTGCCGGTCAGCGCCATTCCCAAGGCCCATGTGACCGGGCATACCGCCGGGGTGATCAAGATGATCGCTGATCGCAATACCGGCCGCCTCTTGGGGGTACACCTGACCTGTCACCGGGGAGCGGAATTGATCAACGAGGCCGCACTGGCCTTGAGCCGGCGGATGTCCGTGGAAGAGCTGGCCGCAATGCCCCACGTCTACCCCTCCATCGGCGAGGGGCTCAAGCTCTGCGCCCAGGGGTTCAGTCGGGACATCAGCCGACTTTCGTGCTGCGCCGAGTAGGGCTTTCCGGCCGGGAAACAAAAAAAGCCCGCGTGAGCGGGCTTTTTTTGTATGATATGAATCCCGGCAGACGGGGCATATCACGGGTTGTCGTTAGATCTTTGTGACGTTTGCTGCCTGGAGGCCTTTCGGACCCTTCACCACTTCGAAGCTAACCTCTTCACCCTCGGCCAGGGATTTGAAGCCGTCTCCCGTGATGGCTGAGAAATGCACAAAGACATCCTCGCCGCCCTGCTGCTCAAGAAAACCGAAACCCTTGCTGTCGTTGAACCACTTTACCTTGCCTTGTACCATTGTTCTTTCTCCTGCTTTCGCGTGTTATGCCCGGCAACTCGTCCAGGATCATGAAGCCGCCGAGCGTTCTACTTCCTGATCCAAATTCCCCCCTGAAACAAAAAGCCCAGAAGGCTTTCAAAGCCCCCTGGGGGTCATAAACTTCAAAAGACAATTTACATTAGCACATCCATACCGCGTTTGTCTGCAAAATAATGTGGTCAGGTAAAAAATAAAAGAAAGAAAAGAAAAACACGAACCGGGTTTGTCTTGTGCCCGCTCTTGTCCGACCTTGCGAGGTTCACTTTTGACAAATCGCCATTATTGGGTAGGCTCACTATGTGAGAACCAACACCACACGGGGAGGATTGAGATGAATACTACAGTACCCATGGCTCTTTGCACACTCGCCGTTACGGCATCTCTGGCAATGGCAGCCGATGCGCCGTCCATTGAACAGGGCAAGGAACTGTTCAATAATCCGAATCTCGGGACAAATGGGAAACGCTGTTCAACCTGTCATCCCGACGGGAAAGGTCTCCGTGAAGCTGCCGGATACGATGGGGGCCGTTTGGAAAAGATCGTGAACCAGTGTATCAGCAAGGCGCTCAAGGGCAAGGAACTGGCTCCGGACTCGACGGAGTTGAAATCGCTGGTCATGTACCTGCAATCGCTTACCGCTGTTGGCGAAAAATAGTACCGATACCTTTTCGGCGAACGGGGTAGTGACTCGGTCGGCTGTAGGAGACGTCGGGGTGCGGGCGTCCTGGCCATCCGGAAGAAGGGCGCTTCATTCGGTCCCTCCGTGCAGGGCTGGTGAATCCATCTTCAGCATCCCCTTCTGTATTGCCTGGGCATCGATAACCTCTTCAATTTTCAGCACCCCCATGTCGATCATGACTGTCCCCAACAGTTTGCCGCAACACTTCTGGTTTTCCAGGGCGTGCTCAAGGGTCGCATAGGTAATAAGTCCCGACTCCACCAGTATGTTCCCCAGCTTTTTCGTAAAGCGGGACTTTCCCTCCTGCACCATGAGCGCGCTGCTGATATCTTCCTTGCCGGCAACGCCCATTTCCAGGAGGATGATGCCAAGCCTTTTGCCGGTTTCCTTCTGTCTCTCCAGTGCCCTTTCCAGGGTGGCCCGGGAAACGAGGTCAGATGCAACCAGGATTTCACCCAGTCTTTTTTTGACAAACTCCTGCTCTGCTTTTTCTGACGCGGCCAGCAGAAAATCGGAAAATTCCTTGTCCAGATGTTTGCTGTGCGTGATGATCCAGCGTATCAGCATCCCCTTGATGAGAAAGGCGAGTTCCTTCGTGTCCCCGCCCGAATTCATGCGCGCCTTTATGCTCTCAAGCTCGTCCATGAAGTGGCGATGCGCCGTGCGATGTTCGTCCCTTCCGGGGAAGCCCGTTTTATCCTGGAGGTGTTCCTCGTATTTAAGATGCTCGTGGGCATATCTATCAAGGAAGCCGATAAAGTCGGCCACCCCGTTGTGGCCGTGTTCTTTTTCAATGTCATCTGAAAACGCCTCGAATCTGGAGAAAAGTTCCTTTTGTTGGGCGTCCAGTTCGAATATGCCCACCTCCAGATCACTGCTCCACTGTAGCGGCATGGCGAGTCCTCCCGGATAACTCATAAAATAATTGCACAGGTAGTATACACGCGGGTTGCATTTTGGCAATCCCGACATCCTGGTCTCCTGTTCGGGAACAGTTTTCACTGCACCTGGCTCAAACGCAGCAATCGATACGGCGTTACGCCTGGAAATAGTGAGATTCCATGTTACAGTCTTTGCAACGGATGGAACTGGGAGGCCGCTGAGCCGGATCGTGGCCCCGAATAAATGGATGGAGTGCAAACAAATGACACAACGAGCCATACTCTGCCCCCGCTGCCGGAGACTGATCGGTAGCGACGAATCCAGTTGCTCCTGGTGCGGTGCGGCACGCCCCGCGGCCTGGCGCCAGGCAACGGCACGGATGTGGGGTGGATCCGATGGCGCTTGGGTAGTCAGGGCCATCATAACGGTCAATGTCGTCTTCTATCTTTTTTCACTCATATTGAGCTCCCATGGCGGATCTCCCCTCAACCCCTTCGGCATGTTGACTCCCGACCGGACCAGCCTGTTGCTGCTCGGCGGGACCGGGACAATCCCCGTTGACCGCTTCGGCCGTTATTGGACGATCATCTCGGCCAACTATCTGCATGGCGGGATATTTCACATCCTGTTCAACCTGATGGCCCTGCGCCAGATTGCGCCGTGGGTCAGCCAGGAGTACGGCATCAACCGCATGTTCATCATCTATACCCTGGGGGGAATGTGCGGCTATGTGGTCTCCAACCTGGCGGGGGTCCCGTTTACCATCGGCGCCTCGGCAGCGGTCTGCGGCCTGATCGGGGCACTGCTGTACTTCGGCCGCAGCCGCGGTGGCATGTACGGTTCCGCTGTCTACCGCGAGGTGAGTGGCTGGGTGATCAGCCTCTTCATCTTTGGCCTGCTGATGCCGGGCATCAACAACTGGGCGCATGGTGGCGGGATTGTGGGCGGGGCGGTCATGGGGAAACTGCTCGGGTATGGAGAACAAAGACCGGAAACGGCAGCGCATCGGTTCCTGGCACTGATGTGCGCGCTCCTGACCGGCGCGGTGCTGGTTTGGGCCGTGGTTGGCGCCTTCCTGCTATGGTTCCGGTAGGACGAGGCTGCCCGGAGGTGCGGGATGGGTTTTGAACTGGAGCCGTTTGGATGGCATCTGGTATAATGTAACCAGGCGAAAAGAAGGAAAAGGATCACGTTTTGTGCTCATTCGTTGAAAGGGGCGATACACCATGAAGATAAAGACCACGCTGTTTGCGGCTGCGTTGCTGCTGATGATTGCGGGATGGGCGCCTGCCGTCTCTGCGGAGGATGGAACGAAGATGGTCTATGAGGCTGCCGGTGTTTTGAAGGAGATCATGGCCATACCGGAAAAAGGTATCCCGCCGGCGCTTCTCAACGATGCCTATGGGATCGCCATTGTGCCGGGGGTCATCAAGCTCGGATTCATCGTTGGCGGCCGCTACGGCACCGGTGTGCTGGTGGTGCGCGACAAGGAGGGGACATGGGGTCCTCCCGCCTTTGTGAGCTTGGCCGGAGGCGGTATCGGTTGGCAGATCGGTGCGCAATCCACTGATATCATCCTGGTTTTCAAAAGCCGTAGAAGTATCGACGGCATCATGAAAGGGAAGTTTACCCTGGGTGCCGATGCATCGGTTGCGGCGGGGCCGGTGGGGCGAAATCTGGAAGCAGCCACCGATGTGAAGCTGAAGTCGGAGATTTATTCGTATTCGCGAAGCCGTGGCCTGTTTGCAGGCATTTCCCTGGAAGGCGCCGCCTTGCAGATCGACGATGAAACCAACGCGGCGTTTTACGGCAAAAAGAACATCCGCGCAGCAGACATTCTGATGGGAAAGGTGCAGAATGATTCTGCCGGCGTCAAGGAACTGCAGAAGTTGTTGCGGGACTATGCGAGTATCAAATGATGGGTCCAGACTACATGTGATGCACGAGAGGAGGAACGGTCATGTCACTGGTTAAAACATGGTATACCCTGGAAGAGGCGGCAGAGAAGTTCGGCCTGGAACAGCGGCGGATCCTCGAATGGGTCGAATTGGGGATGGTCAGGACGGAGGATGCGAAGCGCAAGGTGGTGCGTGTCAACGCAGACGACCTGAATCTCAAGGTGCAGGAACTGACCGGGATTTGAGGGGGGGCAGGTAAATCCAACCGCACCCGCGGCAGGCGGGCACGGTTATTTGGGAGGAAGGGGTGGAACAATTTCGATTCTCTGGTATTGTTTACCTGTGATAAGTGCAGGATGCCGTGGATATTACCTGAAGGAAGATGATCTTCGCGGGCCGATGCGCTGGCGCCTTCAGGTGACATGCCTGAAGAAAAAAGTCGAGCAAAAAGGAGAAAAGAGACAATGGCAACAGGAACGGTCAAGTGGTTCAACGAAAGCAAGGGGTTCGGGTTCATCGAGCAGGATGACGGCAGCGGGGACGTATTCGTCCATTTTTCCGCCATCGTCGGAGAAGGCTTCAAGACGCTGGGCGAGGGCGATAAGGTCTCTTTCAACGTAGTCAAGGGGCCAAAGGGGCTTCAAGCGGAAAACGTGCAGAAAGTCTAGATTCATGCACGTCACGGACCCATGCGAAAAGCCTGCCCAAGCAGGCTTTTCGACTTCAGGTGGGCTGAAAAATCGCACCAGTTGAGTAGAGTCCTGCCGCTACACGATACTTCCGTGGAGATGGAGTTTTAAAAGGCAGAGTCTGATCTGCGGACGATAAAAAGCCGACGTCTCTGCGTCGGCCTACCTCTTTTAACCTCGGTTGTCAGATTTTTAGCATGTAACCGCTCATCCGTTGACCTCCCGGTACGGATCCTTCCCCCAGCCGATGATTACTCTATGTATCATCTTCCGTGGTTGCGGCTCCACGAATTATCTCACCTTCCTTTCACCTTTATAATACCGCTTCCGGCAGGAATCTGCAACCGGCCGACAACCGCCAAGCCTTACGGGGCGTGCTGTGGCGGCCACCAATGGAATTGCGCCCCACGTTGTTCCGGGGCGGCCGTGGTGATAGGCGGCCGGGCCGCTGCAACAGGGCAATCTCCACGGCATTACGGCAGCGTTTCCGTGCATTCCAAGCCCTTTCCGGGCTGATTCTCCCCTTCATGCAGGCTCATAAAATATCGCAAAAGGCTGCGGGGTAAGAACAGTTTTGTTCGGTCCGCCAAATTAATCTTTGAAATGGTATACATAAACGTGTTATAGAGACAAAATTCGTGCTGTTGAACACCTTTTCTGGAATGGATTCCGTTTGATACAGGAGGCTGAATGCATAAGCTCCGACCATTGCTGAAAAGGCTTTTCACTCCCATCACCATCATGCTGGTCCCCCACTCCCGTTCCGCTTCGCTGAGCATCAAAATACCCTCCGCCGTGTTCGGATTGTTGCTCGTCTTTGTCTGTGTCGGCATGGTCTATACCCTTTCTCTTACTGTTCAGGCCTTCGATTATTACGTGATGAAGCAAAAATACGCCTATATGAACAGCCAGTTTCAATCGATGCAAACGACCATCCGTTCCCTGAAACAGTCGGAGCTGGAGTTCAAGAGGCTCTTCTCCCTGGGTTCGAAAAAGAAGGTTCTTGATGCCGTTAAACAGGGGGAGAGCGATGGTTCGATCGATGTGGAGGAGCTGAAACGCCAGATCAGTGAGTCGATGAAGTCGGTATCGGAGATCAAGAACTACCTGGCAAAGGAGCAGAACATCTATCGTGCCACTCCCCAGGGATGGCCAGTGGAGGGGAAGTTCAGTTCCGGTTTCGGCATGCGCGTGCATCCCCAGACCGGGATGAAGCAATTTCACACCGGCGTCGATCTTTCGGCGCCGGCCGGAACACCGGTGCATGCCACGGCGGACGGTATCGTCAGCTTTGCCGATTGGAGCAAGGGGAACGGCAAGGTCGTGGTCATCGAGCACGGGCATGGTTTCAGCACGGTGTATGCCCATAACAGCCGGATCGACGTGAGGGCTGGCCAGACCGTACATCGCGGCCAGGTGATCGCCGCCACCGGCGCGACAGGAAACGCCACCGGACCGCACGTCCACTATGAAGTGTGGAAGGGGGGATATTACGTCAACCCCACCTCTTTTATGGGAGAGCGGGCAAAGGTGCTCGCGGGGGGTGCGGATAACAGTTGAGGTGTTTAGTGCCGGAAAGACCCTTGTAAGAGGAAATAACACGTGGGAACGGGGAGATTAAACGGATGTTTTTCAGCAAACAGCCAAACCTTGAGATAATCATCGGGCCTGAATCGGCCATACGCGGCGAAATCACATCCAAGGGAACGGTCAGGATCGACGGCGGCGTGGAGGGGAGCGTGACCGCCGACTGCGTTATCATCGGTGAAAAAGGGGTCGTGACCGGCGATGCCACGGTCCGGCAGATGATCGTCGGCGGTCGGATCGTCGGAAATATCCGCGCCGCCGAAGGGGTTGATATCCAGCGCACTGGCGACGTGTGCGGCGATATATTCTCGGCGCGCCTCAGTATTGCCGATGGCGGAAAATTCGACGGCAGATCGACCATGCAACGCACGAAGGAGATTCCCTACAAGGGGGAAGAGGCCGCCAGCGAGAGCACATGAAGGGGGCTGGGAAACATCGGGAAGAAAAAAGGGAACTTGCCCGCATTGCGAAGGCAGCTTCCCTTTTTTGTTGTTCGGTTATGTGCGCTCGGGGCAGCGGTTAGTTCGGGCGTTTTCCGCCATCTCCGCGAGACGAACCGGCTCCCTGTCAGATACCGTGTGTCGCCAGCAGGTAGCGGCCCACCCAGTGCTTGGAGAACTGGAAGGCGGTGCGGCCACAGCGTTTGCTTTTGTCGTGGGACCATTTGATGGCCTCGCGTTCCAATTCCTGGGACCAGGGGATTTCCAGCTTTCGCTGGCGCGCCTCTCGTGAGATGCATAGCCGCACGGCATCGATATAGCGGTCCTGGGAGAAGGCGTAGAAGGCAACCCAGATGCCGAACCGGTCGGAGAGCGATACCTTCTCCTCCATGGCTTCGCTTTGCTGAAGCTCGCCCCTGACGTATTTCCCGCCCAGGTGGTCGGATTCGTACTCGGGCAGCAGGTGGCGGCGGTTGGAGGTCACGTAGATCAGCACGTTTTCTGGGGCCGAATAGACCGAGCCGTCCAGGGCGCTCTTGAGCATCTTGTAACTGAGTTCGCCTACCTCAAAGGTGAGGTCGTCGCACAGCAGGATGAAGCGATAGGGCTGATTCTCGACCGCGGTGAAGATTTCGGAGAGATAGATCAGGTCTTCCTTTTCAACCTGAATGAAGCGCAACCCCTTGGAGGCGAACTCGTTCAGCAGGGCCTTGACCAGGGACGATTTGCCGGAACCACGCGATCCCCAGAGCAGGGCATTGTTGGCGGGCAGGCCGGAAAGGAACTGGCGCGTGTTATGAATCATGATTTCCTTCTGTTCGTCGATGCCGAGCAACTCACTCAGGGAGGTGGTGTCGGTTACCCTGACCGGTTCCAGGTAACCGGAAAAGGAGTGGCGGCGCCAGTTGGCGGCGTGGCAGGTGGACCAGTCGATGGGAGCGATGGCCTTGGGGAGCAGCATTTCAACGGAGCCGAGCACGCGTTCGAGCTGGGCGACAACTTCTGGCTTCAGGTTAATCATGATTCTCTTTCCGTACGATTTTGATTGCCGGTCCGTGACCGGTCGTCTTGTATACGGCATCCGCCGGCACACTGTCAAACCAAATTCTGCGCATGGAGGGCACAATTTTGCCGCGAGCGTTCCGCATATGCGGTCGTACCGGCATGCACGGCTCTCCATTAATGAGGGGTGATTCCCCCGCTTGGGAAGAGATGGGTGGTGTTTTCTCTTGACGGACAGCCTGCTGCTGGGCGACAGTATGCACTCGGGGAACACTCAATCCGGTTACTGCGTTTACGGGAGACACCAATGGACCTGGCGGAGTTTTGCAACCGTCTGTATACACGGCTGTCATCATTGTCGATGGATACGGAACGGCTTGAAACCATGGTCAGAACCATCGGCCAGGCGTTCAGGGTCAGCCCTGAGGAGGTGGCGATCTTCGCATTCGATGGAGAGCGGGAAATCGTTTCTTTTCTCTGGCCGTTGCGGCTCAGAAACGCAGGGACGCTACCCCTTTCCGCCCATACCTCGCTGGTGACCAGGACGATCCGGGAAAAGCGGGCATTTCTCGACAACTCCTTTTCCACCACGCCCCATGCATCCATTTTCGAACAGTTTCGGCTCGGCCCTGAATCATCTCCCCTGCCCATTCAAAAGATCATGAGCGCGCCCCTGTCCCATGGCGGCGAGATCAAGGGGGTTATCCAGGTTTCCAGAAAAGGTTTGTCCGGCGATTCGGCCGGGGATGATTTTTCCCCGATTCAGCTCGCCGCACTCGGTAAAATTGCCGAGGTTGCCGTATGTTTTATCTGACGGACAGGGCATATTCAGCACGATCGCGTGCCACTACGCTATCAACCAGGGGGGCGGATGTTCAGCAGTCACGATTTAGGGGCATCACTGTACAAGACATGGAGCGATACGCAACGCCGCGAGGAGATTGCAAGGCTCGTTGAAGGCTACCGGACCGGGCTGCCGGTCGGGATTCTCTGCAAGATGACGGAGACCATTGCCGGCAGCCGCAAGAACGCCCGCAAGCACCTGCACGCCATGTTGACGCTCCAGGAACGGCAGGTTGCCGTGGAAAGGGAGACCGGCGGCATGCAGATAATTGCCAAGCAGTTCTTGCTATAGAACATGGCGTGAGAACAATATGTGCCTGACGCATGAAAGCCCGCTTGAGCGGGCTTTCTTCTGCGATCCTCTGCGGAATACGCTTTTGGGGGGATATTTTCAGATGTCGAATTTCCGCTCGGCTTCCTCCCGGGGGATGAAGCGCAGGGTGGGGGGGCCGCCGGGGAAGGGGAGCAGCCGCTCCCAGAGGCGGCCATCCTTGGGGTCACGGTAGAGTTCCGCCAGTTCCGCCCCATTTTCCGCAAGTTTTTCCAGGCGTGTGGAGGTGAGCCAGATCACTCGGTCGCATACCGCATCGCCGCACACCTTCATTCCCAGGTCGAGCCACATGCCGACCAGTTCCTTTTCATCAGGTTTGAGATCTGCGAACATAACATACCTCTCCTACTGTTTTTTATTTCGGGCCTTTGCCAGCAGGTCCCCCAATGTCCCCATTCCCTTGGGCGCCTCACCTGCCTGACGGCGAAACTCGGCCAGGGTCGCCTCTTCCTCCTGGGCGGCGCGGGCCGCACCGGCCAGGGCTAGGGATATCCGGTGGTTGGCGCGGTCAACGCTCTCCACCTTTACCTCTACGGCGTCGCCTTCCTTGAGTACCTCGCGGGGGTGGCTGATCCGCTTGCCCGCCCCCAGCTTGGAGATGTGGATCAGGCCGTCCACCACGCCTCCCATGGTGACGAAGGCGCCGAATGGGGCCAGGCGCGCCACTTTGCCGCTGTGGAATGACCCTTCGGGGTAGTCCTGGGCCACCCGTTCCCAGGGGTCGGCCAGGGTGTCCTTGAGGCTCAGGGAGATGCGCTCCTTCTCCCGGTCGATGGACTTGATCACCACTTTTACCTGCTGGCCCACGCTCAACACTTCGCTCACTTCCTTGATCCTGGCCCAGCCGACCTCGGAGATGGGGATCAACCCCTCCAGGCCGCCGATGTCCACGAAGGCGCCGAACGGTTGCAGGGAGGTGACCGTGCCGCTGACCGTCTGGCCTTCGGCTATGGCAGCCTGGGCCTCTTCCTTGAGCCTGCTCTGCTCCTCCTCCAGCAGGACCCGACGGGAGACGACAATGTTGCGCCCCTTTTCCGCGTAGTCGGTGATGCGGAACGCCAAGCGTGTGCCGATCAGCGATTCGGGGTTATCCACCCGGCGCAGCGCGATCTGGGAAAAGGGGCAGAAGGCGCGGGCCGAGCCGGCCAGCCTGATCTCATACCCCCCCTTGATCTCCTTCTCTACCACGCCCTCCACCGGGACGCCCGCCTGCCAGGCCTCTTCCAGTTGGGAACTGCCCGACGCGCCGCCGCCGACCCTGGCGGTGAAGCGCATCTCTCCGTGGCTGGACGAGAGGAAATAGGCGGCAATGGTGTCCCCCTCGCTGACGGTGACGTTGCCGTCCAGGTCGAGAAATTCCTTGCGGTCCACGATACCTTCACCCTTCTGGCCAGTGTCGATGAAGACCCATTCAGGGCCGACCTTCAGCACCCTCCCGGTCACCTTCTGGCCCGGTTCCAGCCTGCCTCCGCCCTGTTTTTGGCTCTGGGCGAACAGCTCGGCAAAGCTCTCGCCTTCGGTTTCTTCTTCCTCGTTTGTCTTTTCCAGGTCGTCGTTGTCTGTCATGGGAGTTCCATTCTCGTGATAGATATACTGTTGGGCGTACAATATTGTGTGCGGCGTGTCAAGCGATCTGAAATAATAATGCTCCGCTGGTGGTTGCTGTCGGGCGTTTTATGCAGTATGGTGTCTGACCCTGTCCCCGATCCCACCCGGAAGGAACTTCACCCATGGCACTCCCCTCGACCATCTACCGCGCCGCTATCCAGCTCTCCGACGTCGATCGCGGCATCTACGAATCGCTACAG
>DAIERH010000455.1 GCA_027346925.1 Geobacter sp. | reverse complement strand
ATCGGGCCGCTGACCGTGGTGGCCTGCGTCGGCAACGCCCACCGCGCCGCCAGGGTCATCCAGCGCTGGCTGGAAGAGGGAAAGGCCTATCTCAGCGAGGAGGACATCTTCGACGACCTGCTGACCTATCTGGGAGTGTACGACAAGAACGAGAAGGTTTCCTGGCTCGATTCCGCGGACCGCGCCCACCAGAAAGAGGTGCACGGCAAGGAGCGCGCCAGCCTCAAGAACTACAGCGAGGTGGAATTGGGCTTTTCCGACAGCACGGCCCAGGCAGAGGCGGATCGGTGTCTGAGGTGCTACAGGATGGCCATGGTGGCCGTATAGGAGCGAGACTTTTGACTCGGCCCAGCGGCCGCCCCCTGCGGGGCGCCTTCGCGGTCCAATTCGCTAAGCTTGAATTGTCCGCCCTGGGCCAGGACGAAAATTCTCTCTCCTGAAAATTGATAAAAACATTATCTGAAGCAGATGGAGATATGAGAGCATGGCACACACAGAGCCCAGCGAGA
>DAIERH010000454.1 GCA_027346925.1 Geobacter sp. | reverse complement strand
GGCCCCGGCGGCACCTCGGTGATCTTCACGTTGGCGCCGGTCCGCTTGCCGATCGGCTCGAGCAACGCGCGCACCTTCTCGGCGATCTCGTGGCTGACGAGGTGGCGCTCGCCCTTGGGGACGAGGTTGACCTGGAGATCGGCGACGAGCGGGCCCGAGCGCAGGAAGTAGTGCCGCACCAGGCCGTTGAAGTTGAACGGGGCGGACGTGCCGACGTACACCTCGACGTCGGTCACCTCGGGCAGCTGGCGTACCTTGGTCGCCAGCTCGCGGGCGATGCCGTTCGTGGTCTCGAGCGTCGTGCCCTCCGGCATGTCGACCATGACCTGGAGTTCGCTCTTGTTGTCGTACGGCAGCATCTTCACGGTGACGACGCCGAGCCCGACCAGCGAGGCCGAGACCAGCAATAGCACGACGACGGTCGCGAGCAGCGCCCAGCGCCGCCACGCGCGCTCCAGCAGCGGCGTCATCAGACGGGCGTAGAAGCGGTGCAGCGAGCCCTCCTCGGG